>JAIPFN010000090.1 GCA_021736615.1 Phycisphaerae bacterium
GGGGCTGGCGACAGAACGACTTGGCGGTGGATGCGACTTAGAGCGACTTACACGAGCGGAGGCTGCCGATGGCCCGCGAGGGTCCGAGGCCGCCGGAGACGAGCTAATGACTAGCGAGGTCGGCCATTTATGGCCGGGCGAACGGTCCGTGCCAATGGGGGTAAACTTTATGGGCTTTTAGGCGGGAAGCGCCAAGAACACTAAAGATGTCAGATGTCTTTAATTCGTGAAATTTTATATCTCATAGCCCTGATTCAAGTATTTCGATATAAAAGCCGATAATAAAGCCGGACGCTATTCTCATTTTTTGCTTTTTTGAAAACAGCGAGCTTGCTTATTATTATTTATGTGGTAACATATATATACTATGAATAAACCATCTGGAAAGCTTGTTAATTGTGCGGGTTATGAGGCTTTTGTACCGAATGCCCTTCCCCCGGAGATTGACTGGAATGACCGGCTGATAAGATCCTTATCGGACGCAGACCGGCTTATTGGGCAGCTTTCAGGCGAAGGAAAACAACTGCCTAATCCACATTTGCTAATCAGGCCGTTCATCAAGCGTGAAGCGGTACTGTCCAGCCGTATCGAAGGCACACAAGCTACCCTTGGAGAATTGCTGGCTAATGATGCGGGGGCATCCGTGAACCGGAGCCCGGACGATCTAAAAGAAGTCGGTAATTACGTTAAGGCTTTGGATCATGGTATAGAAAGGCTTGAAACTTTTCCCCTTTCGCTGAGGTTGATTCGTGAAATCCATGAAAAGCTGATGGAAGGTGTACGAGGAGATTTTGCAACTCCAGGACAATTCCGTAAAAGCCAAAACTGGATCGGTCCGGCAGGATGCACACTTCAAAATGCTACCTATATCCCGCCTTCGGCTGACCTGATGTTGGATTGCCTTGGCCAGCTTGAAAAATTCTTTCACGAAACCAATGTCCCCCCGCTTATTCAGGCCGGATTATTGCATTATCAGTTTGAAGCTATCCACCCATTTCTTGACGGTAACGGCAGAGTAGGCAGATTGTTAATCACCCTGTTTCTGATCGAACGAAAAGTTCTTGCAACTCCGCTGTTATATTTAAGTTCTTTTTTTGAAGCCACTCGAAGCGAGTACTACAGCAGGCTGTTGGCAGTAAGCCAAAACAGCGAGTGGAACCTGTGGCTGGAATATTTTCTCAACGGCATTGCAAGGATGTCAGAAGATGCACTAAGCAGAGCAGAAAGGATCAACCTGCTTATCAAGAAATGGCGAGAGATGGTTGCCGAGCAAAAACCTAAAATTCTTTTCGAGGTCATTGGCCTGCTCGCTGAAAATCCATTCTGGACAACTAAAAAAATAGCTGAACGTCTTAATGTCGCTTTTACCACAGCGCAAAGAGCAATAAATCTTCTTCAGGAAAAACAGATAATTTCTCAAATTGACCAAGCTCAACGAGACAGGGTTTTCTGCGCAAAAGCTATCATGCATATCCTGGATGAAGCTCCAAAAATCAAAGCTTAGATCAATAATGAATTCGTTCGATTGTTACAGCACTGACTTTTAGTAAATGTTTTTTTACAACCTGATCGAGTTATAAATAACAATGGGGTTGCAATGCACCCACAAGGCTATTCACTTCAAAATCCGGTAATTATCGTAAACTGCTCGGAGACTGTATCTCAATTGCCTGCAGTGAGCTATTACTCTCAGCCAGGTGTTCTTTTAGATTCATCAGAAATTGTTTACCATGCTTGGGCATATAGCATTTTTGATCATTCCCTTTGACACCTCGCTCGAGATATTTAACAAAAATGCTACTCAAACCATCGTAACAAACCTTATGTCCATCAAATCTTATCCGGCCATACTCTTCTTCGATACATCCAATCGTTCTGACTAATCTTATTTCAACCATTTTTCGCCTTTGCTTAAATTTATCCAACCAGATAATCAGTGAAATAAACTACGACACATAACGAGCCAAATCAAGCTAAGAAAACGTTAATTTTCTGTTAATAGAGGCCTTCTGTCGTCCTTAATATGTGTATACCAACCAGGTTATATGAAAAATAAAATTATCAATCCTCATAAAATGTGATATTAACCCGGTATTCCACTTAAAAACCGAAGGATCATTTTTATTTCAGAAATATATGCGAAAGATTCGGTCTGTTCAGGTTATCGACTTATGATTTTAGCTCCGTCGGTCGGCAATAATAATGTGAAAATTGTACCTTTTCCGACCTGGCTTTTTACATCGATACTGCCGCCGTGGACCTGGGCGATATGCTTGACAATAGAAAGCCCCAGCCCCGTCCCGCCGAGTTTTCGTGTTCGGGCCTTGTCTACCACGTAAAATCGCTCGAAAATACGCTCAAGATGCTCAGGAGCGATTCCACTGCCCTGGTCCGAAACGCTTATCATGATACTACCACCAACCTTTGCTGCGGTAATATAAATTTCACTTTCCGCATCACTATATTTAATCGCGTTGATTACAAGATTAAGAATAGCCTGTTCGATAAGTAGTGCATTAATTTTTCCGGTAAGGTTAGCCGGGCAATTTAATTTGACATCTATATTTTTTTCTTCCGATTTTAACTTGGAAAGTTCGACTGCAGATGTAAGTACAGGCCTTATTTGTGCTTTTTCAAAAGACAGACTTCTTTTTTCACTCTCTTCAAGTCTTGACAATGACAACAGATCATCAATGATAGAATTTAAACGGTCCGAATGCTTGGCGATTATCCTTAAGAACCGCTCGGCTTCTTCGGTTTTGGAAATCGCACCGTCAAGCAAAGTCTCGACAAAGCCTTTTATTGAAGTAACCGGGGTTTTAAGTTCGTGAGAAACGTTTGCTACAAAATCACGCCTGACGTCTTCGAGTTGACGGGTCCGTGTTATATCATGCATAACAAGGACAGCAACACATTTATTGGGTTGGTCTTCTGCCAGACAGGAACCGTACAACTGAAGATGTCGCTGCCCGATATTCATGACCCTTGACTCTTCCGCGGAAGATTGTTTATTTTCCAGAATATCACATATGTATTTTCGGAGTTTTGGTTCTTTAATGATCTCATTGACATTGAGCATTTTATTTTTTTCAGGATCTATGTCTAACAGATTAGCAGCAGCATTGTTAATGCTGACGATAATTCCATCCGAATCAACGGCTAAAACACCTTCAATCATGCTTGAAAGGATTGCCTGTATATGGCTTCTTTCTTCGGTGATAGTATCAATCCTGTGGTCAAGCTGGCATGCCATCTCATTTAGAGCAATGGCTAGTTCTGCAAATTCTGTAGCTTTTGGAATATTTATCCTTAGATCAAGGTCGCCGGCGGCAAACTTTTTGGCAACGGCGGTCATCCTTTCAACCGGATGGGTAATCCGTTTAGAAATGACCAGGCTTATCAAAGCAATTGTAACCGCTATTATCAAAACGGCAATAAAGAGTTTGCTGTAAATACTGTTGAGTGCCTCTTCAATTGAGGTTACCGGAACAGAGGTTCTTGCGACAGCATTAATTTTCCCATCCTGCACTATCGGTATTGCATAGTACATCATCTTTTTCTTTACAGTATCACTATATCGGATCGAATGCCCCCATCCTTGCTTGAGGGTCTGTATAAATTCGGGCCGGTTGGAATGGTCGTTCATGCGGTAAGGTTCTTCGTCGGAATCGGCTACTACTTTTCCATCGAGCATGATGACAGTAATTCGGGTAGAACTTTCTGCCCCGCTTTCTTTGCAGAAAGCATCGAGCTCGGAATAATTGCGGTCCTTAAGCCTTGCAGACATTTGCTTTTTGATAAGCTGCGCACGAGAACTGAGATCCTGCTTGACGTGATCAAGATGGAACTTGCGGAGTGATTGTGACCCGTAAATTGCAATGCTGACAACTGAAATAAGAATGATCAGCAAAAAGGACGGGTACAACTGCCAGATTAACCGTCTTTGAAACATTCATTATTCCTTGAAGCGATATCCAATACCTCTGACAGTTTCGATGTATTTGCTGCCGCTGCCGAGTTTTTTTCTAAGGCCGACTATCTGAACGTCCACAGATCTGTCGGTAACCAGATAGTCATCACCATGGAGTGTATCTACAATCTGGTAACGTGTAAAAACAAACCCGGGCCTTCTTGCTAAAGCCTGAAGAATATTGAATTCCGTAAAAGTAAGCTCGACGGGCTTGTCTTTTACCTTTACCTGACGTTTTGCCGGGTCGATTGTCAAATCATGAATTTTAACTGGAGTCTTTTCCAGATCGCGGGCTATCGATCTCTGCAGAATGCGTCTCATTCTGGCAATAAGCACCTTCGGGCTGAATGGTTTTGTGACGTAATCATCAGCACCTAATTCCAGACCTGTGACAATATCCACTTCTTCGCCCTTGGCAGTCAACATTATTATCGGGATATTCTGCGTCATGGGATCGTGTTTGAGCTTTTTGCAAACTTGCAAACCGTCTATTCCGGGGAGCATTAAATCCAGTATCATCAGATCCGGTGATTTGGCTTTTGCTTTTAACAAAGCTTCTTCTCCGGTGGTTGCTATTTCAACTCCATATCCATCTTTGGCAAGATTATACCGAACCAACTCAAGGATATCTTCCTCGTCATCTACTATTAGTATTTTTTCTTTAATCATGTTACTATCCTAGCAATCCTGTATTAGCATTTTATTAGCAGTTCGTTAGATTATGTTTAGTTTCCTTATCAAAATAGAGCCCGAAAGAAGTTG
Source organism: Phycisphaerae bacterium (assembly GCA_021736615.1). The sequence goes on from JAIPFN010000090.1 coordinate 4,733, forward strand.
ATTTTAGCTTAAAATTTAGCTCCTATACCAATTGAGAATTCTGTGCCTCTACGATAAGAGCTTCTGATCTGATCGCCCCTTGTCCTGTCTCTGTAAACACTTTCGATATCGGGATTAAGCAAGTTTTTAATCTGGAATTTCATTCTCCAGGTGTCCCCAAGCTTCTGTGTAAGACTGAAATTAAGAGAACCGAACTCTGTTTCATAGACATCCGGTATATAATTTCCGTTGGATTGTCCGGCACCTGCAACGAGTGTATCGCCTCTGATCGTGTAAAATAGACCCAACTGTGTCCCGGTATCCTCGATGTCATAGGTCATGAAAATATTGTAAAGATGCTCAGGGGCATTCATCATTGCACGTTTAGATACTGGAAAGCCTATATCTCTAAAAAGGGCTATTTCTTCACTTGGGAGTTGCACTTCTGAATCTATCAGGGTTGCATTACCACCGAGAGTTAGTCCATCAAGACCTTTCCAGATATGGCCCATTTTCTGACGTACTTCAAATTCTAAACCGCTGACCTTTCCCTTTGGATAGTTAACCGGAGTGGTAAACGAAAAATCCGTTATACCCTGGACGTATTCTATCGGATCTTTGATGTCTTTGTAAAAATATGAAGCCGAAAACAAGCTGCCCTCATAAGGAGTATAATCGAACCGCAGGTCATAATTTTTCAGGGCACTCATCCTGAGTTCCGGGTTACCGATAAATACATCCCCGCCAAGATATTCCTGTTGCGGGGCAGCGGAGAGTTCTTTGAAAGTCTGCCTGGCGATTGTTTCTGCGTATGTGCCGCGTATTTTCAAATTTTCCAATGGTTCAAAAGCAAATCCGATTGAAGGAAGAATATCTCTCTGGCTGAAATCAACATTCGCTTTTTCGATCTGGTCGCTGTTGGAGAACCTTCCCAGTTCATCTCTGAGAACGATCCATTCGACACCTTCTTCCGGTGATGTTTCGATACCCAGCTTTGTATCTTCAAAACGATAACCGCCAATTACATTGAAATACGAATTTATCGGCATATCAGTCATAAAATAATACGCTGAAATATCCTGCGTACCTGTATAATCCATGTCTATATCAAGCGGATTTAATTTTGCCTGGCCATTAGACATGAAATCCTGGTCTAAATAGACCTTAGAGAAATAATCTTGCCAGCTGCCTTTGTAAGAAATCTGGCCATGCTGAGAATTACCATATGAATCCTGATCGTACTTTCGGTTAAGTGAGTCATTAAATACGCCCATTTTTAAATAACCACTATCGCCGCTCCACTGCTCAAAAGGTATTTTCAGGTTAAGAGCATACTGGTCTGAATCTTCTGTGATATCCTTGTAAACACGGAAGAAATTACCGAAATTGATATTGGCCCCGTCGACCAACTGTTTGAACTCGCTGTCTTCGATATGCTCAGGTATAGGATCTGAATATCTTCCGCCAGGAACCTCTGGAACAAAATAGTCCGGCGTCCACCGTGAGTTAAACATTCTTTTATCCTGTTTAAAGCTAGCCGAACTGGTTGACAACTTCCAATCAAACTTAGGTGTCTGAAAATTTAAAAATTTACCTATCGAAAGCTCAGGGATAAATGTAAGATTATGTTTACCACCAAACTGCATGGTCTCGGTCGTTCGTTCGGTATAACTGAGAGTCGTGGTCCTGAGATAAGGGGCAACGTTGATACCGACGGTATGCTCATTTCCCGGATCATCGATATTTGTATAATCGTATAAGCTTCCAAAATACGCTTCCTTGCCCCTTGTGTCCTCGGCAAGCCTTACTTCATCTTCGGTATTCTGTGTGAACATATGCATAAAGGAGAGTGAATGGTCTTCAGTCTCCAGGCCAAACGAACCTAAAGTTCCCCATTGAACCTGCTGACTTGCCTGGGTAACATCGAAAAGTGAAGTGGTAAAGTAATCCTCGTTCATACTCATCGAAGCAGGATCTGAAGGATCCCAGTCCGGATCATTTGTCGAAAATCCGCCTTTACTGAACCTGGGAGTATAAAGTTCATCCGGACCTTGTATCCAATACCTGTCATCGATTCCGTCATCATAGAACGAACTGTCACGCTCATAAAAATAGCTGAACAGACCGCCGACAGTAATATCATCGTTCAGCTGAAATTTATCACCGTATGTAAATGAGTATTTATGGTCAAGCGGGGCTGAAGTTGTTGAGACATTAACCGGATCATCAGATGTCACGATTGGCCGTGCCATATCTTTTCTTCCAAAGTAATTCAAACCGCCGCCTTTATAAGTCAAGAAGTCCTTATTGCCGGCTGCCTGACTGTTAAAACTTATTCCGGATTCCAGTTTTAAGACTCTTTCAGATGGTATGTCTTTCAATATCAGGTTTACCGCACCACCGGAGGCATCGCCTTGCTGGTCCGGCGTAAATGTCTTGCTCACCTGTATGCTCTCTATAATAGACGAAGGGAACTGGTCCAATTGCACTGCGCGTTTATCGGCATCGGCGGTAGGAAGACGGACCCCATTTACCTGTGAGTTGACATACCTGTCCGGCAAGCCTCGAATAACCGCGTATTTTCCCCCTTGAACCGTAGCACCGGCCACTAGCTTTAAAGCTGCGGCAGCGTCACCGGCTCCTGCGCGGCTCATTAGCTCAGAACTTACAGATCCCATCAGAGCGGGACTATCCATCCTGAGATCAAGCAGCATATCTTCTGTTCCGGTACCGATCTGAACGTCCTTAACTTCAAACTCTTCCATTTCAGTGAACTCGCCACTGAGCCATATCTCACCTTCTGTAAGCATACCGGAAGAAACCACTATCTGCTTTTCATGTCTCAAATAGCCTTCTTTTGAAAATGCAAGCGTATATGTTCCGGGTTTAACCCCTTCAAAGACAAAGTTACCTTCATCGGTTGTTTTGACCTTCTGGCCAGTCTCCAGTATCATAACTTCCGCCTCGGCAAGAGGGGCATCGAAATCTTTGTCGTAAACAACACCGCGAACACCTCCTGCCATTTCAGCCCTGACAGGAACAACATAGAAAAATGTTGAAAACAACATTAATAATATTCTAAAATATGGTGCTTTCTTTACCATGGGTTAGCCAACCCTCCGATTATCTGATTAATTCGAATCCAAAGTTGCTCGTCAGGTTCAACAGAGTTGACAGCCATAGAACAGCAGATTGCAGAGATGTCCTGGGCGCGGGGCCTGGAATTAATATTTACCGCACCTGCCTCAATGGCCTGCTTATAGACCGATAGCGCCGAGGGTTTATCACCGATCAGGCAATAAGCTTCCGCAAGTTTGCAAAGCATTGCAGCCCTGTAAATATCAAAAATCTCATCGTTTCTGTCATTAAAGATTTTCAAAGCAATGCTTAAATTTTCGTAGGCTTTTTTGGAATCTCCACTGCGGTGCAATAGCCGTGCAAAAGTTATCAGAGTCGGCACCCGATACTTGACCCGCCATTTGTTATTTACGAGAAGTTCGCTTGCTTGAGATAAATGTTTATTGGAATTATCGGTATGACCATGTTCAATTGCCGATTCCGCGAGTTTGACAAGAAGGTCTATCTTTATATAGGCCGGAACGTCTTTCCATGCAGTTTTGATCTTGTCTTCAATGAGTTCGCGCCGCTGAATATTTTCATAATAATGGTTATAAAGACCAGCATAAGCATATAATCCATTTTTAAGAGCCGGTATACTTCCAGAGGAAATAGTATTTTCCAGGGTTTTGAATTTTTCTTCAAAGGAATTCGGGCCATTTCCAGGTATATCATTTACTGAACCGTCCTGCTTTGAAATTGTCAGCAGATTTTTTGCCTGCGTGATCTTATTTTCAATGCGGTCCTTTCGCCAATCCTCGATCTGATCTGGAAACTTTTCGGCTGACTGGATATATCGACTTGCCTGATCTGACCTATCATTTTCGGCAAAATAACATGCAATCTCCGCATAACACAGATTGCGTCTCCAATTATCAATTTTCTCAACATAAGACAGTGCCAGGTGAGGTTGATCAATTTCAAGACATGCAGCTATAACATTTTGCTGTGATTTTGAGCGATCCTTTATATGCGGATCCATCGGAATAGCCGACGCAGTCTTAAAAGCAGCATCTATCAGGTTTCTCTGATATTGGGAAACTATTACCCGAGAAAAAGAATTCTTTTCAGAAGACTCGTTACACCCGATGAAGGTAAAGGCAAGGATTAAGCATATCAAGTTAATAATTGCCCCCTTTGATCTAACCGGCAACGAATAAACATTAAATAAACGACAGTACTTAGGCCCCATGAAAAATCTCTTTACAAAACAAATACAGTTCAGACCAACACAAAATCAATAATTCTAATATTAGATAAAATACAAGAGTTTTGTTAATCCAGTATTAGCGGCGTATTATAATGACATTAAATATTTCCGTTTAACAATACTGATAATACATTTCATTTGCTTTCAGTTAAAAATTGATGGAAATGGGGCTTTATAATTGAATCGAGCGTTATTAAGTCGTATTCGGAGTAAGAAAAGTGCTTATAGCAGGTTTATATAAGTTGCTTATGGCCTGCTGAGAATATGATTAATAGAGGAATTTCATTAAATCTTATAAAAAAAAACCGGCGGCAGTAGACAAATGCAACTGCCGCCGGAATACAAATATTATGGCTTAAATAATTCTGAACAAATTGAATTATTTAACTTCAAGCCAATTACTGCCGATAACGGCCAGGTCACCAAGATTGACAACACCGTCATTATTGACGTCGCCGTTTCCTTCGGTATTCATTGAAGTGTCAGTCATACCGTAAGCGTCAACTGAAGTCCAACCGGCAAGCCAGTTGTTGTAAGGGCTGAAACCTCCGCGGTAAGCAGTAGCAGCGAAGATGTCATCTTCAGTAATAGGAGTTACTGCAACTACCGCGTCATGAGCCGCACAAGGATTGATGCTGGTAACAGGAAGCATAGTCTTGCCGCCTTTAGTAACAGCAGCACCGCGTACGAGGCTCTGGATCGGAAGCGGATCGTAAGATTCGTTCCAGCCGACTACTACGTTGTTGTTGGCTGCATCGAGCACACCGCGATTTGTTGCTTCTGCAAGATCAGCAGCGTCATAGAATACGCTGTCAGTGATCTGACAAAGAGGAGCGTCAAGATCGGTGCCTACATAGGCTTCATAAAGACCAGCAAAGTTAATGCCGCAGCCCTTAGGATCAGCGAAAGCAGAAGCTTTCCATGCGTTGTAGCTTGTGGTCCAGTGGTCTTCCCAGCTGAGTGTACCTTCAGCACCATAACCGAGAGCACCGTCACCATCGTCACCGTCAGGCCTCACGAGCTTTTCACCAACTTCAACCCAGACACAGTTGTCATACTGGATACGGGCATTGTCGCGCCATGTTGTACCACCGTCACCGTGAACAGGCTGACCAACGATAGTCATGTTCGCGATCTTGGCAGTGGTCATAGGCTGAGCGTATGAATCTTCTGCACCGTCTGTTTCAACACAGTTGTCGCCAACACCAGAACCCTGGCTTGCGTCGATGCTGTAACCTTGAACGATCAGACCATGCTGAACGTTTCCACGCCAACCCTGGTCAACGTCGAGACTGTCGTCACCGATGTTCCAGATATTGATGTACTTAAGGTTAACTGTTCCGCCCCATATCTCGATACCATCGTCGACGTTATTCATGATCTCGACGTGATGGATATCTGTTCCGCGACCGATGCCGCCAAGAGAAAGACCGTTAAGTTCATTAGCAAAACCAACTACTTTACCACCGTAACGGATTGACAGATAGCTGATCGAACCACTGTCGTCATCATCATCGCTGCCACCGTAAAAAGTCTCAGAACCGCCTGTAAGACCTTCCATCTGCTTTTCGTTGCTGCCGTCCGGACAATAACTGTTTGACCCGACCTGGGCACCAGCGTAATGAGAAGCAGAGATCATGCCATTACCCATTAAAGTAAGATTACCCCACTCATTACATGCTTCACGCCAGGTACCCGTCTTAGGATCGCCGACTGTTGTAATAGAAGTAACAGGCGAACCTGAAACAACACTGCCGGTCCATGTGGCTACGTCTTCGGCAGAAGTCATGATAACAGGCTCTTCTTTTGTGCCGTTAACATAGATCTTTGCACCGCGACAAACTGCCAGGCTGCCCTGGTCAGCTATGAAACTGGCAACGACAACACCGGCGTCAATCGTCAGTGTAGCACCAGGCTGAACATATATCTGTGTTTTCAGGTGATAAGGAGCACCTGCCTTGGTCCAATGAGTTGAACCTGTGATGTCAGAACTGACATCGGTACCGGCATTTGCATAACTTACCACAACTACCAGTGCCATAACGATCATGGCAATATTCTTCAAATTTTTCATTACTTTTCCTTTCAACAAAATTAACAACAAAAATTAAACTACAATTACGTTAAAACAGATTTATTGTTTATCAATGCGGCTTCTACCCAAACGTGTTCATACTTTTAAAAACATGACAAATTGTTTGTCCTTTGCTACCCTCCTTTCTGTTTGATAGGGTGTTACAATTTCTTTTCATCAACTCTTCTTGCCCTCGAAGCCAGCATACTAATTTCGCAATTAAGTAATCCAGAAAAACAAGGGATCTGAAATGATATACGCTGCTTTGCAGAAAGCCTCGTCATGTTAAGTTTGTAAACTATTTTACCGGTTAGCAAAAACCATTTTTGCCAAGGTAATATACAGAGAACCAAATAGAGAAGAGAGAGTATTAAGGTTAAAAAACATGATTCCAGGAACTTTTCCACAGAGCAATATATTCACTTTAAAAAAGAGCTTACATCGAACAGCTTAACGCTATTAACAACCGGATTATAAGACGTTTATGTTAGACAGCGATTAAACGAAAATTAGACTAATAATAATTTATTGCTTATTAAATGGCCGTAAATCCGGGCATCAATACAGTAAAAGGAATGAATTTAACGACGCTAATCACAACGAAACACTTCCCTAACGGTTGGCTAATATTAATTTTGTATAATTTATTGCATAAGAATTATTTATTTTAACTACGATTAAAGGAACTTATTTTGATTTCATGTTCATCTTGTAACTTTGAAAACCCGGACCAGCAGAGTCACTGCCTCAAATGCAGTAAACCACTGCCGGGTGAAAACCCTTTGTGTGGGACACCCATGCTGGGCGGAACAAGTAATGGCCAGGTACTGGCTATGAGATATGTTATCATAGATCAGATGAGCCAAGGCCCGATAGGTTTTACATACCATGCAGAAGATGTCTTTGAGGACAAAGATGTAATAATCAGGGCACTTGACTTGTCGGTTTCTTTAACAGACAGCCAGGTAGAAGACTTTACACGTCTGTCCGAAGCAATGGCACTGCTGCCTGGAGAAATCATCGGCGGCCTGAAGTCTTTCCATTCCAGCGGCAAAGTCAGATTCTTTGTTTATGATTACCAAGAGACACAAACACCTCTGCCCGACAATATCATCGAAAAGATTAATAATGACGCCGAAGAAAAGATTGCACAGGCAACATCAAAACTATCCGGGGAGTTGGCTGCTCTTGCAGAAAAACTGAAAAAAACCGAGGACGACCTTAAAGCTGTAAATGAGGAAAACGTGCTCGCCTACAAGTTTCAGGAGCAGTTGAAGTCCGAAAAAGAGCTTGTATTAAAAGTTCAGCAAGAACAGAAAAACAAGGCACTGAAACTCGAATCTGAACTTCGAGAGCAGAAAAATCATCTTGAGTCTAAACTATCCGAATCCCATAATAAATGCAGAGAAAATGAAAATACTCTTTCCGAGCTTGAAATCAAATTAAAAAATGAAAAGCACGAACACTCGGAAAAGATCGACAACCTCAAGGAAAAGCTTAACGCTGAGATTCTGGCAAGGCAAAGCGTCGAGACTGAAAAGGCTTTGCAAATTGAAACTATAGATCAACTAAACGAAAAACTGGCCTCGGAACAGGAAAAATATGCTGCAGAACTTAATGAGGTAAACCTTAAGACAGAGGAACTGGCAAGAGAAAAAGAAATAGCCGAAAACCTCAACCAATCACAGAAAGAACAATTAGAAAGTCTTGATGCTCAAATCCAGGACCTGAAAAACAGCCATTCAAAGGCCCTGGAAGATATAGAGCAAAAACTTGAAACAGAAACCCAGGCCAAAAAAAGTGCCCATCAAGATTCTGCGCGGCTAAGCGATCAGGTAGAGGATCTTAGGTCAGCTGCGGAACAACAACAGGACATATCAAACAGTAAAATCGAAAAGCTTGAAGATGAGCTTCAATCCCTCCAATCCGAAAGTGAACAAGCCAAATCTACCATAGAATCGGATAGTTTAAAACTTCAGCAGCTGGAAGCAGAAAAAAACTCACAGCAGGTGAGTATAGATCAACTAAACGATAAACTGGCCTCGGAACAGGAAAAATATGCCGCTGAACTTAATGAAGTAAACCTGAAGACAGAGGAACTGGTCAGAGAAAAAGAAATAGCCGTAAACCTTAACGAATCACAAAAAGAGCAATTAGAAAGTCTTGATGCTCAAATCCAGGATTTACAGAAAAATCAATCTAAGGCGATGCAAGATATCAAGCAAGAGCTTGAAGCCGAAATCCAGGCCAGACTGAATGCCCAGAAAAATTCGTTACTTTTAAACCAGCAGATAGAGGAACTGAAATCCGCTGCAGAAGAACAACAGAATTTATTCAAAAGCAAAACAGAACTCTTTGAAAAGAGAATTAATTACCTTGAGGCGGCAAATGAACAGGCAAACGCTTCTATTGAGTTGAAAGACAAGGAAATAGAGCAATGCCATGCAGAGTTTAAAAACCAGCGAATTAAACTTAATGAGCAATTTGATCTGTCAGAAGAAAATATTAAGAGCCTTCAATCCGAAAAAGAAGAAGCTTTAGCTCTTTCAAGAAAATATCAGCAAAAAGCTGAATCCCTGAAAACTGATCTGAATAAGCAATCTGAGGAATATACGATTCTTTTAGATCAAATTCATAAAAAGCGTGAGACTGATGCCGCTGCCAGAAAATTGGCCGAAAAAAAATGCCTGGACATTCAAAGCGAAATTGACAATCAAAGAACTAAATCCACTGAACAGCAAAATGAGCTTACCATTAAAATCCATGAATTGGAGCAAAAGCTTAAAGACCGGTCGATATTACTGGAAAATTCCAAAGCTGAACTTACTGAATACTCCGAAGAAGTCAGAATTCTGGAAAATGAGCTTGTCTGTGAAAAACAAAAACATCTAAACGAGATTGAGCAGTCCAACTGGAAACTCCGGAAACTATCCTCAGAACTCCATGACGCCGATAACACTATTGGGCAATTAAAAGAAGAAAAGCTCCAGTTGCTGAAAAAAAACAGGGAGATTGTTCAGTCGCATCAACAAACAGGCGGTACTGTCTCCGAAGAAAATGCTGATCAATCAAAAGAACTGCAAAAAGCCAATTGGAAAATTCAAACATTAACTGCTGAAATGCAGAAACTTATCACTGCCGCAGAGAATGAAAAACCTACCGGAAAGCAACCCGAATCACCGCGAAGATCAAAGCTGCTTAAAACCGCTTTACCATTGACTCTTTTATCAGGTATCGCCTGCGGTATAGCTGGGAACGCTATTTACAATAATTACAACAAAAGCAGCAATATTGCTTCTAAGCAGTCAACAAAAGTTTCGTCACCGCTCGAAATTGATAATGGTGATATCAAACAAACTCACTTAGAGCAGCAGACAAATGCCGCCAAGCAGGTTTCGGAAGTTAGAGACTCAAATCAACAGGCAGACCTAACCGAAATGGCAGACACTAAGACGGCAGCAATACCTGCCTTGGAGAAAAACATCTCCGATGATGAGCGACAATTCCTTGAGGATGCACAACTCGATGCAATGCATAAAATAGGCCTGTCATACCTCAACGGTATCGGGGCCCCAAAAAACATCGACAAAGCTGTTCGTTGGCTCCAAGAGGCCATAGATGCCGGCAGTTCAAACGCCATGTTCGACATGGGACTGCTATACTATCTTGGCGGAGATTTGGAACAGGATTTTGAAAAAGCGATGGAATTATTCAAACGCTCCGCAGAAACCGGAAACCCGATGGCCATGCATAATGTCGGAATGATGTACATGGAAGGAAAAGGCGTTGAAAAAGACGAACTCCAGGCCGTTAAGTGGTATGAAAAAGCCGCAGAAAAAGGTCTTCCAAAGGCCATGAACCAACTCGCCCAGATGTATTATTACGGACAGATTGTCGAGCAAGACCATGCAAAGGCAGCCGGGTACTACAAAAACTCAGCAATTGCCGGAGATATCAAAGCAATGTACAATCTGGCTATGATGCTGGATAGCGGAACCGGCATTGAAAAAGACTCTACGAAAGCCATGAATTGGCTGATCAAGGCTGCAAGACTGGGCGATGCTGATTCGATGTATAAGCTTGGGATATTATTTGAAGGGGAAGGCAGCATTAAAAAAGATCCCGAAAAATCTATTTACTGGTTAAATGCCGCCGCCGAAACAGGCCATGAAAAAGCCAGAGCGAAACTCAAAGAGTTGGCCTTGACTAAACTAACCGGTTCAAGGAGAGGACAAACAACTCGAACCGAGGGGTCAATATCGACAGACTAGTTTAGATCTAATCCGCTGCCGCAAAGATCGTAGTTAAGATATTCCCAGTTGTCACTTACCGTCTCGAATCTGCTGGGAATTGAATAAAAATCAAGATCGTCATAGTCATCATCATCAAGTATGCCGTTAACATACTCATAAGCCCTATCCCAAAACGGCAGGTCGACGTCGGGCCTTAGTCTGAGCAGGTCCTCAATGTTGTCAGCAATGTATTTATAAGTGGCGTGTTCATTTATAACATTTATCTTGCCGCCGTCGGGCCATGAAACTTCCCACCAGGTATCGTTTAGCCGGAACAACAATATCTCTGGGATTATCCCTTCAGAAACCTTCTCACTTTCATGATCCAGTACTTGGATATCCAGCAATCTGCAAATGGATGGACCGCAATTATTTTGAGCAAGTTTTTCAGCAAGCTCCCGGAATTTCATTACTTTCGTACACTTCATTTTAATCTCCTAATCAATAACAATTCTTATTTATCAGTAGCAATATTACAGTGCCGGTATTTAGTTATGATGCGGGAATAGTTAAATTTCGATTAAAATAATTGCAACCACGACAAGAAAAAGTTGAGTTTGCAAAACAGATTTGATATTCTGCTGGTAAGAAAGGCTAAGGCACATAGCTGAGCTAACACATTTCATCTTAAAGGGCAAATAAAATAACAATAGCTGTTAAAAGTTAAATTTGGAAAGCGGGGAAATCGATTAAGTTATTTCTGTAATAATGTGTATTACCGCAGACCAAGACACAAATGATAGCGATTTATGAAAAAATGTTTTTTTATTTTAACGTTACCCTAACATTTACAGCTTATAATATTGGCAGAGTAATGTAATTAAATAAGGGGAAAATTATGAAATATAAAAGTTTTATGTTTTTTATGATAGCGACCATTGCAAGTGGACTTATGTTCGCGGCAGAACCGAATCAACTTCCAAAAGGACTGCCACCTTTGACCGCCAAGGCTCTGGTAAGTGTTGCCGATGAGGATCAATCCAGTCGGGAGTGGTCAATTTCGCTTACGATGCGACGTGAAAACTGGAAAGCAATAGGTGGTGTTATTCCAAAATTGAACTGGCCTGAACCTAAAAAGGACAACTTATATGATGCGACTTTGACATTACCAATGGGTGATGATTCTAAGCCGGTCTTTTGCAGGGTAGTAGACATCAACGGCAAGGAACTTGGTGGCGATCAATTAGCAAAGAAATTGAAAGCAAAAAAGCTGGTTCACGTCTCGGTTTCTGGAAAAATGCCGGAATCATATTACCTTCAAGTACAGCCAAAGGCTGAGTTGATCGTATTGCTTGGTCCCGGAGACAGTAAAGGAACAGAAAAAAAGCCTGATAAAAAGAAAGATTCAAAAATCAGGATAAAGGAGGAACCTGAGGTTGACTTTAAAAAGTGGGGCGAGAAAGAATCCAAGAAATATTATTTTGGCCAGATGCAAAGCTCCCAAAATTATAAAATTTCAACGGTAAAGGAAGCGGCCGAGTATTTGCACGGCATCTGGCGACTGGATAAAAAAGCCCACGTAGGCGGCGGACACTATGTTCACGCTGACCAGGGAGACGACGTTACTGTCATATGCACAGAAAAGTGGCTTGTTAAAACACTCTATAATAACAAGAAAAAGGAAATGGGTTTTTATGAATCTTTAGATCCGATTAAGAAAATTGTACTCGCCCCTGATGCTTTACTTCAAGTCAACGACCGCAGGCTTTTTCGCCCCATCAATGATGATCATATGGTGGTTGTGGACTATGACTTCATCGCTGTGGTCAAACGCGCGGAATTCGTAAACGAACATCCCGACAGGCCGGTAAAAAAGTAAATTCAGATACCTGCAACAGGGAAATAATTATTCAAGCAACAACTAAAAATGAAAGGATAACAATGGGACCAGTTTTAGTATCAATAAGTCTAAATGGTGATAGAGAGAAAATATTCAATTACAAGGAGAAAAACATGTTTACTAAGTCAAAGAATATCAAAACAGTAGTTTTATGTGTATTGGGATTGCTTATTGGAATTTGCACTGGCTGCAGGCATACAGATGGCAATCAAGGTTTTTCTTTTAGTTTCAATACTGACAGCCAAGAGGGTCTGGCCGAAGCAGCGAAAAAGTATGAATCTCTTTGCAAAGAACTGGAGAGTCGAGGTTTTAAAGAGATTAAAATAACTGAAAAACCAGACGTGGTAAGCAGTCTTTACGAAGGCAAATACAACGGGTTTAGTTTGAAAGTAAATACCCGTTACCTGTTGAGTATCTCCAAAGAAGAACCTGAATTCTTATATGATGTATCCTCTGAACAAACTAAAGATATTTCCAAACTTGATAAAGCATTAAAAGACTTAGGTGTTTTGATGGAAAAATGGGTTGAAAAATAACTGCGGCAAACAAGGAATTATACTTTTTGTCTGAAAGGAGAATTTTGCAATGAAACATAAATTGATACTCACAGCATCACTCATGCTCCTTTTGGGGCTTTTAGGATGCCGAAAGAAAGTCAGTTAGTGTCAGATAAAGTCCTGACTAATACAAATTAAGGAACCTAAATCATGTTATCTCTAATTTTGTTATCTCCATTTCTCTTTGCACTAGGCTATGTTTTAGCTTATGCAATCAGGAAGAAACATAAAATTGTAAATATAATTGCCATGACTTTCTGGTTTTTAATCGGGCTTTTATTACTAGTAGAACGTGAATATGCTTTGTTTCTCCCGTATCCTATTGACTTGGCGAACTTTTGGTTTTATATTAGAGCATTAGCTTCTATTTTGCTTGTAATAACAATTTTTTCATATTTGATTTTAAACAACAATATCTTATTCTGGGTTTCCATAGCTATTTCCATATTCATTGTTATCGAAATTCTGTATTGCAATCTTTTTGGGTTTTATGGTGGACCGTAAAATCCGCGATATCCGCGGATCACATGCCCATAGCCGAATGCCCCCCATAAATAATCCTGCAACCCCTAAGACAGAATATACTTGGCATATTAATTAGACATCTATATAATTAAGTTAGAAAATATGCTCTCAAATTACACATTAATCAAAGGATTAGGATGTGGAAAAAAAACATCAGAAACCAAAAATTATAGAAGTATTCCTTAATCTTGTTTTAATTATTACTGGTCTAATGTGGCTGGCTTTTTCGACAGCAATTACATCAGACTCAATGGGATGTAAGATGTTCGATACCGCCTTTCCTTCGCTTGTTGTTGCGGCCGGAATTTTTGACATTTTTTGGTACTTAAAGAAATATGTTGATTATAGATTCCATGAACTGTAAAATAATAGCCAAAAGTGCGAGAGCTCAAGCTCTCCTGATGAGAATGTAAGTTAACCTTGGAATCGGACTGGCTTAGGAACTATGAAGAGAAATAAGAGCAAAGACAGATCATTTGTACCAAGCGATTTTTCATTACGGGATGTACCTGGTTTTCTCATCGGTTACGTGGCGGTTTCTGCAATTTGCGTAGGACTTGGTCTTGTGATCCAGACTATACCGTCATTCGGTAAAGGCCTGCTCTGTGGTGTGGGATTGGGATTTTTCGCAGCTCTTGCCGTTTTATATCCCAAGAAAAAAATTGACATAACAACTCTTCCGGAACCATCCTCAAAAGTGAAGGAAAAATGCAATGATCCGAACTCTTCTTTCGTAGGAGCAGTCAAGCTGTACCGCGAAGAGACAGGAGTCAGTTTGACCGAGGCTGCTGCCGTCTTAAGGGCATATCAGGCAAAAAAATCAAAGGAGTATATCGATTAATGGTAGCGTTGTTTCAGTTGTAATCGACTTAAATCTGAAGCGGAAATTGTATTCTTTCAAAGGCCAAATGCCCGCCCACGAACGCACGAGATATGTACCAAGATTTCTGTTCGATATGGGCGTATGATCAGGCTATATAATACTTGACCCTGGACTGCCTTAGCAAGCCCTCAATGTTATTGGCGATGTGCCTATACCGGGCATGTTCATTTACCACATTTACTTTACTGCCCTTTGGCCATGACACTTCCCACCAGGTACGACTAAACCTGTACATCAACGTCAGAGGAATTCTGCCTATGGATAGGTCTGTGCGTTCATTTTGCGAAGCTCGAATATCCAGCAAGTCGCAAATTGATGAGATGCAATTATTCTGAGCAAGTTTTTCAACAAGCTCACCAAATGTCATAACTTTGGTAAAACCCATTTTAATCTCCTAATCAATCATTATAATAACTCTTTTACATTGTTCGTGATTATAAAGTGTTATTATTAACCTATGATATAATAAGAGTTAAATTCATATTAAAATAATTGCTTGTATCCGGAGCGGTTGTTTTAAGCTTTCTTGGCTGCTTTTTCAACCTGTTCGAGGTACTTTTGAATATTTTCACGAAACTTGATTTGCTGGGCCCGTTTTAAAAGCCTTGCAGCTTCTTTATAATTTGTTTGACCGACAAGAAGCTGTGCGTGTCGGACTAAAGCATCCGCTTCAAATTTCTCTATAGCCTGGGCTCTTTCAAAATAATTGACCGCTTTTTCCGGATCACCGTTGCGACTGCTATGCTGACCGAGAAGGATTAGAGCCTCACCGTCAAACGGATCGAGAGCGACAATTTCTTCCAGAACTCGCACTTCCTCTTCACCAGCTCCTTCGGAAACAGCAAGGCGTGCCTTGATTTTGAGCAGTTCGGTAAGTTTCGACTTATCGAGTTTATCTTTCTTGAGCTCTTCAATGTGTTCGATTAGTTTGCGGGTAGCTTCTGATGCTCCGCGTGCTACAAGAACCTTTGCTGCACGAAGCGGACGATCTATTCTGAAGTCCGGCTTTTTATCCATGGCACGGATGTATGACTTAACCGCCATATGATAAAGCTCTTCGTTGATATAAATATCACCCAGCATATTGAGGGTATCTGCCGTGCTTTTACCGAGATTGTCAAGCAGTTCGTAAATCTCGGCAGCCTTTGCCGCTTTACTCAGGCCTATATAAGCATTAGCCTGAAGCAGCCACAGGTCCGACCTTTCCGGATTCTTCTTGATCAACTGACCGCACAGATTAACCGCATCGGCAAATTTTTCCTGCTTAAAGAAACTCCTGGCAAGGCCCATCTTCCAGTCCAGCGTCTTAGGATCAAGCATGATAGCAAAACGGTAAGCCGACTCGGCCGAAAGGTTGTTCTCAACAGAAGTATATGCATACCCAAGAAGCCCGTATGTGATCGCGTCATGTCCCCCAAGTTCAATAACACGAGTAAGTGCCGGGATCGCTTTTTCAAAATCACTGTTACGAATATGTATTAACCCAAGATTTTTCCACGCACGTCGATACTTTGAAAACTTTTCAATAGCTGCCTTGTAGACCTCTGCAGATTCGTCAAGTTTTTCCTGCTGAAAGTAAATATTAGCCAGCATAAAATCATAAACAGCCGTCGAGGCCGGATTGCGGAGCTTTTTAATCTGTACTACAGCCTTGTCCAGTTCATCAGAGGAAATAAATTCAACTATTTCCTGAAGATCCTCATAGTCGTCGGTTGAAATTTTTGGCTCAATCTCTGTTTCGGCAATATAGCTTTCGGCGAATCGCTTCTTAAATTCAGGACTGTTCCACAATTCAAGCTCAACTTTACTTAGTCCGGTTTTAGCAAGTGGCATTAACGTTTCAGCAAATGAATAACTGAAAAGATTAACCGGGCACAGCACAAACAAACAGCACAGCAACTTCACTTTAGAAGATGACGAATTCAAAACAAAACTTTTCATATAATAAAACCTTTACTTAGAAAAACTGACCGGCGCGAGCATACGAAATCTAACCGGTTTTCCATTTCTTTTTCCTGGCTCAAATTTCCATTTTTTAACCGTTGCAATAGCGAATTTTTCAAAAATCGGATCGCTCGCCGATTTAACAACCGGATTTTCAACTCTGCCGTTTTTGTCTACGATAAAAATAACCTTAACCCTGCCCGGCATTCTTTTTTTTGCCTCTTTGCTGAGCGTCACACCTGTCTGGTATATTACACGCGGTTTCTGGTCAAGATCGGCAATAGAAAACAAAGCATCGGTGTTCTGGCTCTCAGAGACTACCTTATTAAGATTAACCACAAAATCACCACTGCCTACACCTTCGCCAATACCCGTATTAAGAGCGATTTCCATCGCCTGCAGGTCAATAGGTTGAACGTCATCCGCCAGTTTCGGAGGTTGTTCTTCCGGCTGCTCTTCCGGTTCCGGCTCTTCGATTTCCTGTACAGGATCCGGAGCTTCAAGCTTTGCGGTATTTACAGACTGAACGATAAGATCCGTCTCGGGCGGTTTGGCGATAGACTGCATCACAGGCAAAACGAGAAAAAATGCCAGAGTAAGCAACACCGCCCCGATAATGACTATAACGCGGCGGAATAGTTCCTTTAGTAACCAGAAAGATTTTGCTTTAGGCTTTTTCATTTAAATATAGATCAACCATCCGTTTTTAGCGAAGCAATATTGACTTTTTCGGCACCTGCCAATTTAGCTTCGTCGATGATGCGAACCAAAAGTCCGGACTGAGCCGCCGAATCAGCCTCAATTATAACTGGTACTTCTTCCTTTTTAAGCATACGTTTAACGAGAGGCCTTACCCCGCTTATTCCGATCTCGCGTCCACCGTAAACAATTTCCCCTTTTTTAGTAAGAGCGATCAGGATACTTGTCTTTGAAAGCTGCACAGCTGATGCCGCCTGGGGCTTGTCAACTTCAACGCCGGTATTTTCAACGAACGTTGTTGTAACGATAAAAAAGATCAACAGAATAAAAACACAGTCCATCAACGGGGATATATCGATCCCTGTTTCATTACCGTCGTCTGATGACATTTGATGAAAACGTCCCATTATTGCCTCGATTATTAATGCTTAACTCTTTCAATTATTCTAGTTGTCCTGACAACAAATCCACTATGCAACCTCAGCCAGGTCGGCAACTTCAGACTGAACTGATTTACCGGATAGACGCATTACCGGAGTCGATGAAGTCATCTTGATCTTCAGTTTCTTATACTGCTTCTGAGTGCAGACCGTTTCGAGATGTGCTAGAAACGCCTTGTATCTTTCCAACTTGCGAACAAGCAGATAATGAGCAAATACACCAGGCAAAGCTATTACAAGACCGGTCTCGGTAGTAATAAGAGCCTCTGAAATACCCGAGGCGACAAGAGCCATGGTCTTATCTCCGCCCGAACCGCTGGCCAGTGCAGAAAATGTTGCAAGCATACCCGTAACGGTGCCAAGAAGTCCCAACAGGGGAGCAGTGCTTACACATATCTTCATTACTTTAAGCTCCCGTTCAAAAGGAGCGATCTCGGTTCCTCTTAGCTCCTCAAAATACGTCCTCGTGTCATCAAGAGATTGGCCTCCGGTAACAAAATCCAGGATGTTTCCAATATAACCTTTTCGCTCTTGAGGGTGATTGATCCAGTGACGCCATGTCTTTTCTCGCACTGAAGAAAAACCCTTACCGCTAAGTCTTTGATAAACATTGATTCCCATCCAAAACATAGTTAGTGAGATTGCTGCAATAGCCCACATTGCCCATCCGCCGGAAAGCCAGATAGAAACTGCCTGTTGCCACAAATTCATAATCTGTTCTGTTATAGCATTCATTTGCCGTCTCCGTTTCCATTATTGAAAAACTGTCCAATTAGTTGATCGTCCTGATCAAGCACAGGGACCCTGGCGAGTCCTTTATTATTTATAAGCGAAACCGCTTCGTCTTTATGCGTGTTGCTGCGAACAAAAACTGATTTATTCTCAACCAGAGTTTTAACCGTCTCATCTTCGGGCCGAATAAGCAGATGTCGGATTAACACATTTCCGATGTACTTGCCTGACTCATCAACAACAAAGACTGAATCAACATCGCTTTCTAAATCTGCTGTCCTTATCTTTTCGATAGCATCAGCTACGGTTGAATTACTTGAAATCTTCAGGACCTTGGTATCCATCATGGCACCGGCCGAGTCATCATCAAATGGTTTTTCTTCCTCTTCAGACTCAGATGCGGTTATATTCATATTTTTCATCAACTGCTTAATTTGTTCGGCGGTCATACCAGATGCGTGTCCGACTGACTTGTCCCTGTAATAAGGCGTCTTGCTGACCTGGTTAATGAGCGCAACTGCCGCTTTTTCCATCTGGTTAATCATACCCTTTGCCTTACGCGAAAGGAATGCGTGCAAAAGGAGCGAAGGGATGGCGACGATCAAACCGAACTCAGTCGTTATAAGAGCTTCCGATATGCCGCCAGAAAGGGCTTTAACATCACCTGAACCGAATACAGTAAGCAATTTGAATGTATTGATAATACCGGTTACCGTGCCTAGCAAGCCAAGCAGCGGTGCAGACGCGGCACATATAGCAATAAACGGAAGGAACCGTTCCAACTTAAGACGTGTCGCCAGGACCTTTTCATACATTACTTCTTCGATAAGGTCTCGCGGTTCTTTAATGTGTTCAACTGCCGTCTTAAGCATCTCACCTACTGGCCCTTTAATACTATCTGATATATCATGTATTTCTTTCTCATTATGTGCAGTTACTGCTTTAAGCAGTGAATCAATCTGCTTCTTAGACGGTTTCCTGGTCAAACTCAGTCCAAACCATTTGAAAATCGCTACCAGAAGTGCAGCCCCTGCCATGATAAAGATCGGGTACATAACCGGCCCGCCTTTTTGAATATGGGCCAGGAAAGTTTCATTTGTCTCTTCCATTTTATGTGCATTACCGCCTGATGGGTCAATAGGGAAATTACCTCTGGAAATCGCGACCAGTTTGGATGCTGCTGAAGAATCGTCCTCATTTCCGTAAGAAATAACAGCTGGTTTAAGCGATCCCATACGCAGTTCAACATTTCCGACCACTTGGCCGTCATTTGACCTGAAGACTGCGGCAGGGCCTACCAGCACGAACCTGCCGACATGCATCTTACCGTTTTCATCTACTGCTGTACCATCAAAAGCACAACCCCCCACAGACTCTTCCAAACGGTCAAGAGATCTTGAAAACGCCGAAGCCTGAACCTTAAAAATATCCAATTCGCTGAAATTGGCATTCTCCGGAGCCAGTCGTGCCTTTTCAATATCTTCCTTGTATCTATCAAGCTCACAAATATGAAGACTCTCTTCAAATTTCTTAATATAATCTGTAAGAAGGGTCGACAGAAATGCTGACTGCTTCTTATGAGATTCGATTTTCGTTTTCAGGTTTCTAACGTTAAGATTACTGCTGTCAAGCAAATGAGCCGTGCCTTGATACTCACGCTTAAGCTGTGAAAGTTCCATTTCAAGCCCGTTAAGCTCTTTGTTCAACGGAATCTTCTCGTTAGCAATTTGCTCTCTAAGCGTCTTGAGTTCGGCAATGCTGTCTTCAAGCTTCTTCTGAACCGAAATTGCCGCCTTGTCAAAATCGCTTTTTAGCTTTATCGGAAGATCCGCTTTGCCCTGACCAGGCTCAACCTTTTGTGGACTCGCGTCATTAACGAGTTCACTTCTGTCTACTGCAGGTTCCTGAGATTTCCTGCCGGCATAAAGATTTACCGTAACTGCAAGCAGAACTGTTAATATAAATATACTTACTCTGTTGAACATACTTGTTTTTCCGTTTATTTAACTTTTACCGGCAGTTGCACAAATGAAGCCACTTTTTTATTTTCTAAAATTTTAATAACATCAAGTATCTGACTTGCATATTCATTAGCCGGTTCCCACTCTATCCCGTCTAATGTCGCAACACCGATACCGGCGACAGTTCCTTCGGTATTTGCATAATAAGCCTGACCGATACCTATATATAAAGCAGAAACCTCAACAGAAGTTTCTGGACGCATCTCGACAGCAACGGTTATCTCACCGTTAAACTTATTGATCTCATTGAGTATACCCGCGACATTCTGAAAACGCTGGAGGACCGCCTGTTCGTTCTTACCAGTGCCATCCGGCATGCTCTGGCTAAGAGGTTTTACTCTATCACGAATTGGTTCAGGTAAACGATTAAGCAGACTTTTGGTCCTGTCTTCAAGTTTGGCAACTACTCCCTCAAGCGTTTCAGATGATTTTTTAAACTCGTCTTCCTGTTTGGACAATTTACCCTTCTCCTTGTCCGCTTCTGTTATCTTGTCTTGAGCTTTAGCAATCTTTTCGCGGTACTCCTTGATCTGGTCCTTAATAAGCGATATCCTCTCATTAAGCATTTCACGCGAAAGCTTCAGGTCCAACCGCTCTTTCGAGATCAGTCGCTGCGTCTCAATATATTTCTCCAGGGCAACCTTTGTAGTTTCGATCTTGTCAGTATTGTCATCGGCGGACTCGGCCTTCGAACAGAAGATCAATGCTGCCAGCATAGCCAACAGCAAAATTGCAGTTGATATATTATCATACCTTTTATTTTTTTTCGTTTTATACATATAATTTTTTTGTCCCCTGAAAAATACATGGCCACTTTATCGGACATCCATAGCTAACATTCAAATCTCATCGAAATTTCCTGATGCCAAATTTAATCGCCAGTTATATTCCGATAATAAATATATACCCACTTTTTGTTAGTTCCCTGTTAAGGCGATATTAGATTCAGAATAATTTTCCGCTCAGAACTTCTGTTTGGTTGCATGATCGAGCCAAAAACTTAAATAAAAGCTAATATACGCCAAACAAATACATAACCTTACTTGCCACTTTCAGGAGACTCACTAAACAGCCCCCTATGATATCCCGATAAATACTGACATGAAAACTAAACAACTTTTTCGTATAAAAGGAAATTCAATGAAAGACATAAATATGACTTTTTCAAATACTTACAAGATTTTATGCCCCTCAAGGCAAATCACTAATCCCATCACTTCATTAATTTTTATTATAATAATGCTTTCAATGTCCGGTTGTGCCAGCGACCTGGAGAAGGGATGGTATGCATACGAAAAAAAAGAAAATTCACGTGCTTATGAATACTGGCTGCCATTGGCAGATAAAGGAAACCCCAGGGCACAGTTCTTTATTGGGACATTATATGAAGAGGGGAAAGATGTAGATCAGGATTACGAAAAAGCAGCCCAGTGGTACAATCTTTCAGCAAAGCAAGGCTTTGTTTTTGCACAAAATAATCTTGGTAATCTATACTACACCGGCAAAGGTGTACCCGAAGATCACCAGCAAGCAGCCAAGTGGTACGAGTTAGCGGTCAAGCAGCATAACACTTCGGCAATGACAAATCTTGGATTGATGATCATTCGCCGACAAGCCTTTAGTGAAAAAACGGAAAAAGGTATAAAATTAATTAAACGCGCAGCAATGGATTGTGATCCTCAGGTTCAGCACACGATGGGACTGGTATACCGTGATGGACTGTTGGTAAAACAGGATTATAAAAAGGCTGCTAAATGGTTTCGACTTGCTGCCGACCTGAAATTCCCTCCTGCTCTAAACGACCTTGGCATGCTTCATGAAAAAGGACAGGGAGTTTTCAAAGTTCCCAAAAGAGCAGCTTATTTATATGAACTGGCGACAAAACGCGGATACATCCCGGCCCAAATAAATCTGGCTTTGGTTTACATACGCGAAGAAGAAGTTACACAAAACTATCATAAAGCCGTAAATCTAATCGGCCCGCTTGCAAGGCAGGGACACCCGAAAGCACAGTCATGTTTAGGGCTTATGCATTATGAAGGCAAGTTGTACACAAAAGATTTCAAGCAAGCCGCCAAGTGGTTCAAACTCGCTGCTGACCAAAATTGCCAGGTTGCACTGCACAGCCTTGGTGTAATGAATTTCTACGGACAGGGAACAAAAGTAGATTATGTAAAAGCATTTGACTTCTACCTCAAAGCCGCTCAGCAGGGATATGCAAAATCGCAGACGAATCTTGCACTTATGTATTTCGAAGGCCAGGGAGTTCAGCAGGACTATGAAAAAACAGTCAAATGGCTTCGCCCAGCCGTTAGCCAGAATATAGCCCAAGCACAATACACTCTTGGATGGATGTACTATAAGGGGCTTGGCGTAAAACAGGATAACACAAAGGCAATTGAGTTATTCAAAAATGCTGCCCAGCAAGGCTTTGTTCTGGCACAGGCAAGACTTGGCTCAATTTATTTAAAAGGAAAAGGGGTAGCAAGAAATTACGAGCAAGCCGCCAAATGGCTAAAACCTGCCGCTGAACATGGAAACATATACGCACAGAAAAACCTGGCTTTAATGTATATCAAGGGAACGGGCGTCAAGAAAGATTCACAAAAAGCTGTAGAACTATACAAACTTGCAGCTAAACATGGTAGCAGTATCACAAGAAGCAAGCTCGCAATGCTATAAATTTCACTTTAAATTAATTGATCTCTAAACTAGAAACAGCCGGTCTCATAAAAGCTTGCAATTTCCAACGGCTTAATTCGCAAAATCATTGCTAATCGGAGACAAATATCTTACACTTCAGGCTATGGATAAAGACCGTCAATCAGGTGAAAAATGACAATCGGCAAACTTGAAATATTAAAAAACAGGCTTGAGAGGACTTCAGATGATTTCAGAGGTCTTGTGTTTTACCATACAATGTTTTTTAAGCATGATATGGATGGCGACGTCAACTATTGTCACCTCCCTGATAAATTAGCACGGCAGACAATTTTACTCAATTATACAGAATATGCAAGTAATTTAAAAGATAAGCGGCCGCTATATGCCATAAATCGCTAACAGGCTGATTTTTTGTGTAAATCATTGCTATTTTGAGAGAAATTCGTTAAAATGTCGGGCATGACTAGAATTGATTCTTACAACAACTGGATTATCAGCAGAGAGGTAGAACGGTATAAATACGCCCGTAATCAGTTGAAAATACTGGTCGATACTTTTGAAAAATCAGATCCCAGTCATATTCTCGACTTAGAAGAATATATAATTGAAGCGTACTGGGGTAACGTCGAAGACTTTGGAGGAGACGACCTAAAGACGCCTGATCTTGCTAAACTTTTGATTTTGGCAGACCGTGACTGGGAATTTGCAAGAATCCTGAATAATATACATCATTACATATCACTGATAATAAATACAACTCCCAATGCTTTACCGATACTTAAAGATGCTTTTTATCACATGGTTGACACTATTAAACGTGCTGCTTGTGAAATCAGACTGACAGAGAAAGCGGATTTTGAGCCTTTAAATAAGTTTGAACTGGCGTATGACGCTATTGAGCATTTCACCGAG
>JAIPFN010000091.1 GCA_021736615.1 Phycisphaerae bacterium
GGATAGGGCAGGTCGGGATTTTCCAGCATTTCCGGATTATTCCAAAGATTCATATACTCCTGCCACTGATCCGGCATCATTGGGAGTATGCTTCCATGCGGATTATCACCGTTAAGCGTTACGCTCCATTCATCGAATGTGTTAATCGAAAAATCTGAAATACTCACAGTTGTTGTTTCTTTCGGGCATTCAATAACAAATCGTTCCAGTTTCATCCCATCAACATAGTCATCTGTACCATCGGTCATCAGCGGCGAAGTATGCATAGGATCACTCTTGTCATCGGTCTGGTTGTCATCATAAAGATCCAGGTCGACCGTACCGTCGGCCTTGACACGAAGACCAGCCAGAACTTCCACATGCCCTTCAAGATCCATCTCGATGTCCTGTCCGTCTTTGAGCTCGGCGATCAGTACTTTAACCTTTGCAAGGTCCAGAGGAGCATCGATCCATCGGGTATTTACGTGTTTTCTGTAGTGTGTCTTTTTCTTCAGATACCACGTTGAAGGACTGCCGCTGCTCGTCGTCCCTATAACGCTTCCGACATCAGATATGCTTGTCGGCAGTGAAGCCGAGACTCCGCCTCTGGCCTGCAGGTACTTAAGACTATTGGATATTGCACCCGGAGCACATTGGTTTTTACCCTGGGGCTGATTAACGAATTTGTCCTTGTCAGGTATAACCCCGCTCAACAGAGTGGCAGGTGCGCTGACCGTATCTTTCGCTCCCGAATTAGGCGAGACCGGAGAACCAAGATCGATTCCTGCTTCACTTCCGAGTTGGAACGAAACGTCTGCGACCGATGCGGTTCCGGCAATAGCAGGAACCGTTGAAGTCGGCGAATTCGTGATGGTATAACCGTAATTCAGTGAACCAACATCCGTCCCTGTCGCCAATCCCAGGTCAAAATATGTCATAAGCGATTCGACCCCGCCCGGCGTTTCAATACTAAGATTCTGAACAACCCATTGAGGTCCGAAACCGGAATCGACGCTCAGGTTAAAGTAATAAACACCCGCCGGCTGGGTATATTCAAGTTTGACCCTTCCCCAGTTGCTGTTCGGCGTAGAAGTGTTCAGACCAACCCAGTCAAGCTGCTCGAATTTTACAGATGGCGGCAGATCAGGATCGGGCAGGCATTGATGAATTATCCGTCCGTTGTTGATCGAGAAATTATAACCGCGAACGTCTATAGAAACCCATTCCGGGTTGTAAGGTATAGGAAGTTTGTAGTCCTTCAGTGTGAAATGTCCAAATGGATTAGTGTCGTCCAGCGTAATCTTCACCGCATCCATACGGCCGACCCAGGCTACTGAAGGATTGGCCGGATCAAAATCCATAAGCGGCGGCTGCTCCGAAGGATCAACCCCGTTCGGAGGATTAAGCGACCAGTCCGTCGTCGACCAGTTAACAGTTACGATAGCATAACCCTTTTCCTGTGGATTTGTTCTGGCATAATCGAAAAACAGGCTGATTTTCTTGATACGCTCCCGGTCGTACGGATCATCATACCACCACTCGTTCCACCAGGTCGGCCAGTTCTCTACATTCGGCGGTAATTGCTCGTCCTGTTCAGGTCTATCTTCCGGCTGCGGATATTCGAACCACCTGTCAGGCGTTCCAGGCATTGTCCATCCGTCACCGCCGCTGACCGAAAGATCGATCTGATTCCACATGCTTGAATTTCCAACAAATGTAACATTGAACTCTCCCACTTGCGCGCTGGTAACTTCAATATGAGTCGGCCCTTCTGACGGAATCCAGGATTGTCCGCCGTCGACACTCAATTCAGTAAATACGTCAAAAAAACTTTCCACATAAAACAGGTCGTCTCCCGAATGTCCAACTTGACGTATACCCGATGCCATACCCATTGGAGCTTCACGCATTAAAATTGGGTTTCCCCCAACTTCACCGCTTAGCGACATAGACAAAATCTCGGTATCGAAAGTTCCCGTCCCGTCGCCCGAATCCGAAGGGACTACAATACTCAGTTTGAAAGGACCGCTAAGCGTACCTTCTCCGGTTGATCCGTCAGGAAAAGTCATCTCGACAAACACATCGAAAAAACTATCGACGGTAAAAGTTCCACCGCCAAGAAGCATCGGGGAAATCGAGTATTCCGGATTGCTGCGCGCCGCCAGTGACATGCTTTGAATTACAATAGAATCATAGCTTGTCGCATCGCTGGCCTTGTACAAAACGCTTGGGACCGGGAAACTGTCGTCCTGACGTGTAACCCCGTTGCCCCTGACACTGCAAGTCAGTACAGTACAAAAAATACTGACTAAAATAATGAATTCCAGTTTCGTTTTTCTCATGATTTTTCTCCTTAAACTTTACTTAAATGAAAATAAATTGAGGCCGGAAAAACTAAAATCAGACTGCCCCATATACGTATCTCCAATAACGGCATGACCCCCATCTTAAGAGAATTTTAAGTATGATCAGATGAGATATCAGGATGCGGCAATCTGGATCGTTCTCTGCTCTCATTTTCTTAGTCCTTACGAAGTTACACCGTTTCCCAATGGATCGTTAATCGCTCAAGGAAATATTCATAGCTGACGAGTAAAACTGCGGATCCCTGACCTGACAAAACAAATCTTCTGAGAAAAATATTACGTAGAGAAAATGCCGAGGAAATAAATACAGCAGAACGTATGAAATGAAAAAAGGATTCTGTCCTGCAACGCAGTAACGAATGATATTCATCGCCTCATAAGCAAACCCTTCGAACATCATCCTATTGTTGCATAGTTTTTAAACTTGTCAAGGATTTTTTAAAAATTCCATCGAAAATCGCAGTAATATAGGCCTTTCCTCGCATAGTCGAGCATTCGTAGGGGGGGTGACATGTAAAAACCTTATTTATGCTCAATATAAATTCAACAGGTACCATCGCCCGCAGCTCAATCTACAGCAAAGAACTTACTTTCTACTTGCAATCCTGTCGTTTTTCGCTTATTCTCGATCCAGCAGTTTAGTAACTGCCTGGACACTCTAAATATGAATCATATCAAAATTTTGTTGTTAGTTCTGTCTCTCTCGGTTTCCTATTCCCTCTCTCATGTCGCAGCCGCCCCGGTCATCCATGACAATTTCAACCTGTCTGATGGAACCCCGTCTAAAAACTGGCACGTCGCCAGCGGCAAATGGCGCATAAAAAACAACAAACTCGTCGTCGATTCCACTGATGCCGATGCGTTTATTTTTTTCGGCAGCAACCATTGGCAAAATTACATAGTAGAGGTCGACGCTACTTTCAGTAAGGTCAACAATCCGCTTCGCTGGTGTTCAATAATTTTTCGCGGAGATACCTCCGGCACTGCTCCATTTTCGCAATGCCCGCTTCGCTTTGCCGCGACCCGTAAAAATGGCATCGAGTTTGCCGTCAAAACCCCGGGCAAGTGGCACGTAAGAAGAACCGCCTCCGCCTCTGCCAATTGCCTCATAGGCATCCCAAGAAAACTTAAAGTTGTTGTAAAAGGCACCGAGGTACTATTCTACCTCGACGCGAATCTTCTCATCGCCAGCAGCTATTGCGTAGACCGCCCAACTGGCTGTGTCGGTCTCGGCGCAAGCGGCTGCATAGTCGAGTTCGACAATTTCAAGGTCACCCGAACCCCCGACACTCCTCTGCCCATCGCCGGGAAGTATGCTAAATGCAGCATCATTTCCCACAGGGGCCTTTCAGCAGACGCTCCGGAAAACACCCTTGCTTCTATATGCAAGTCGGCCGCTATTGGCGTAGAGGCTTGCGAGTTCGATGTCCGCTGCACAAAAGATGGCTTCGTCGTGTTGGTGCACGACGCTACTGTCACAAGAACCACAAACGGCACCGGCAAAGTAGCCGACATGACTTTCGCCGATATAAGAACCCTTGACGCAGGTTCATGGATAGCCTCTACATACGCCGACCAGACCGTACCTGTCATTGATGAGGCACTGAATTTGTTAAATGTATCCAATCAGACTGCCGTTATTGACATAAAGGACCCCGCCTCCGTTAGCGAGATCGTAAGACTCGCTGAAAAGAAATCAATGACCGACCGCGTTGTCATTCTCAGCTCCAGTCAAAACGTACTTGATCGTGTCGCATCGTTGAATCGAAATATTAAAAGGGCATGGTTGTGCTATGATTTTCCAAAAACTGCGATAACCCCGGCAAAGCAGGCCACGTGGCTGACAGACACTGCCATGAAGTTCGACGTACAGATAGTAAACGTAAATTACATGCTCCTCTCTCCGAAGATCATAAAACACCTCCACAAGCGAAACATCAAAGTATGGACCTGGACAGTAAATCACCCCGAAATAATAAAGCACCTGCTAAACTGGCAAGTAGACGCAATAACAACAGACAAACCGGCAATGTTAAAGACCATCAGAGACACAAAATAAGACAAACAGAAGTGCGAGAGCGCAAGCTCTCCGAATAGCGACTTACGCAAAACTTAACAAAACAACCCCGACCCTGTCATCCCGAGCGAAGGGCCAAAGGCCCCAAGCCTAACAAGAGGGTTGAGCGAAGCGAAATCAGCCGCAGGCTGAATCTCGCCCCTCCCAAATATGCTTTCCCTCAACTCAACCGCAAACCCAACCCCACCCCAAGAAGTTCGTCACAAACCAAGCCCAGCAAGCTCATCTCAAGACAACCTCGCCTTAAACAAAACCTCATAAGAGTCTCAACATAGAAATGTGCGCTATGTCCCGGAGTGACATTCTGGGTCAATATATACTATTGGCCCTATGAGTGTTTTATGATGCCAGATTAAATGCTTAAAAACCTTTTATTTCGCCATGCCCCTCCCAAATAATATCGCGTCCGCCGGTACCGCGATTCGTGTTTGTGATTGTTTTTACGAATTATATTGCTATAATCGTTTTGCGGAAATTATTCATGAATTACAAAGGGATTTATTATGCGAAAATTATGTTTGTTATTCTTATCGCTGCTGTTCATTGGTTGCTCTCTACAAGCTCGGGGAACGGCCCGGACACAGCCCAGCCGCCCGAATTTCGTTTTCATCCTCGTTGACGACCTCGGACGCACGGATATAGGTGTTGACGGCAGCACATTCTACGAAACCCCCAACATCGACAAAATCGCCAACAGCGGAATGCGTTTTACCGACGGTTACGCCGCATGCCAGGTATGCAGCCCCTCGCGAGCATCCATAATGACCGGCAAATACACCCCAAGACACAGAATAACCGACTGGATCGGCGCCAGCGTTGGCCTGAACTGGAAACGCAACGACCGCATCCTCCCGCCCGAATACACCCATAATCTCCCCGCCAAAGACACAACCCTCGCCGAAGCAATGAAGCAGGGCGGCTACAAGACATTCTTCGCCGGCAAGTGGCACCTCGGCACAAAAGGCTCGCATCCGGAAGACCACGGCTTCGACATAAACAAGGGCGGCTGGGATGTCGGCAGTCCAAGAGGTGGATATTTCTCACCGTATAAAAACCCGAATCTTGAAGACGGCCCCGATGGCGAAGCTCTTCCAACACGTCTCGCCCGGGAAACTTGCAATTTTATCCAGGCCAACTCAAAAGATCGCTTCTTTGCATACCTGGCATTCTATTCGGTCCATGGCCCCATCCAGACTACCGAAAAGCTCTGGAGCAAGTACCGCAATAAAGCCGCCGCTGCCGGTTTACCCGAAAACCGCTTCATAGTCGACCGCAGACTCCCCGTCCGCCAGGTACAGGACAACCCGATCTATGCCGGCATGATGGAGTCGCTAGACAACGCCGTCGGAATGGTCCTCGATAAGCTCAAAGAACTCGGCCTCGAAGACAATACCGTAGTCATCTTCACCTCGGACAATGGCGGCGTATCGTCAGGCGACGGATGGAGCACCTCACTTCTCCCATACCGCGGCGGAAAAGGACGCCAATGGGAAGGGGGGATACGGGTTCCATTCTACATCAAAGCTCCAAACATAACCAAACCCGGAACAGTCAGCAGCACTCCCGTAATCGGCACAGACTTCTACCCGACCATTCTCGAATTAGCCGGCCTCCCTCAAAATACATCCCAGCACGTAGACGGCGTAAGCCTCATGCCCCTGCTAAAGGGCGGCAAACTCGCAAAACGCGACCTCTTCTGGCACTACCCGCATTACGGCAACCAGGGCGGCGAACCGTCGGCAATAATCCGCTCCGGCAGCTACAAGCTGATTCGCTACTACGAAGACGACAGAAACGAGCTATACGACCTGAGCAATGACATTGGCGAACAAAACGACCTCGTAAAATCCAAACCGGAAATTACAAGTAAACTCCGAACCAAACTAGACGAATGGCTTAAGGAAACCGGCGCGATTTTACCGCTTAAGGACAAACGATACGACCCGGACAAAAAGAAAGAGCAGCTCGAAAAAATGCGTACTTCCGGCCTTCAACGCCAGGAAGAGTACTACCGCAAGGTACAGCAGCCCGATTTCAGGCCAAACAAAGACTGGTGGGGCAGTGCCGCAACAAAGGACTAAAGCTAAAATGAAAAGCGACCCGCTGCCAAGACTGGACGACAACAACAACCAGCTTAGAGAAACCCTCTTAGCACAATGTCGCCTGCGCCCCGGCGAAATATGGCAGGACCCCGCCGGCCGCCACCGTGTCGGCTGTCTCGACGCCGCCGAACCGGATCAAATCGCAAAACTCCACGACGGCCAACTAGCACAACTCGCCATACACGACCCGCCATACAACCTCGTTTGCTTCGACCAGCGAAAGCTCGAAGAGTTCATAACCTGGTGCAAAAAGTGGGTCAATAATTCCGCTGCCAATCTCGCCGACAATTCTTCCCTCTACATCTGGCTCGGAGCCGACCAGAAAAACGCCTTCCAGCCGCTCCCCGATTTCATGATCATGATGCGGCAGTTTGAGGAATTACAATCCCGCTCGCTTATTACTATGCGAAACCAGCGAGGCTACGGAACCCAGAAAAACTGGATGGCCGTCCGCCAGGAACTGCTCTACTACACAAAAGGCGACCCCCATTTCAAGGTAACCTACACAGACATCCCAAAAATCCTCCGCGGCTATTATAAGGAGATACGCGGCAAGCTAACCGAAAACGCCCAACGCGGCAAATCACAAAACATCCGCCCCGGAAACGTCTGGGTAGACATCCAGCAGGTATTCTACAGAATGCACGAAAACGTCTCCGGCTGCTACGCCCAGAAACCGCTGAAATGCATCGACCGAATAATCCAGTCAAGCTCAAAACCCGGCGACATCGTAACAGACTACTTCGCCCACTCAGGAACAACCCTCATCTCGGCGGAAATGCTCGGCCGCAATTGCTGCACAACAGATATAGACCCGATATTCTGCGAACTGACAATAAGAAGGCTCGAAAATTACCGAAAGACCGGAAACCCAGGCTGGCAAAACCAGAACCCATTCAACCCATTAAACTTATCACTTAAAGCTTAAGGCTTATAGCTATCAACTATGCAAAAAAGCACATTAAAATCAGACACAATGTTATTCGTAGCCTCTTTGATATGGGGAACCGCATTCGTCGCCCAGAAAAATGGCATGGATCACATAGGCCCAATGACTTACACCGGCCTGCGATTTCTATTGGGAGCCATCGTCCTCATCCCCGTCCTGCTATACCAGAGCTACATCAAGGTCCCGCCCAGGTCGACCCCGCGCTACCTCTTCCTTACCGCCCCCTTAGCCGGCCTCGCACTTTTCGCCGGAGCCTCCCTCCAGCAGATCGGCCTGATAACAACCACCGCATCCAAAGCAGGCTTCATAACCGGCACATATATCGCGTTGGTTCCAATCATATCCCTCGTCCTCGGCCATAAGATACCGAAATCAATCTGGCTGTCATGCCTGATCACTTTCCTGGGAATGTATCTCTTATCCGTCAAGGGCACTTTAAAGATCGTACCCGGCGACATTTACGTTTTGGCAGGCGCAATCTTCTGGGCAATCCACGTCCAACTGATCGGCTACCTCGTTATCCGCACAAACCCATGGCAGCTCGCGTTCATACAGTTTTTAACCTGTTCGATTCTAAGCCTTATAGCCGCCGTCATCATAGAGCCAATTTCCATCCACGCAATATCCGCCGCCGCCATCCCGATCTTTTATGGCGGAGTATTCTCGGTCGGAATCGCCTTTACTCTCCAGGTTCTCTCTCAGCAAACAGCACCGCCGGCCCACGCAGCGGTAATAATGAGTCTGGAAATGCCGATCGCCGCAATAGCCGGCTTCTTCTTCCTCCAGGAGACTCTCGACACAAGGCAAATAACAGGCTGCCTGTTAATGCTGACAGGAGTACTAGCCGTCCAACTGGCAAACATAAGAGCAAGAAGACCCCGCCAAAACCAGCTCTAACCACAAACCCCTTCAAACGAGTTCTTTCACACCATCTTTTTTTCACACTATCTTTTTTTCACACTATCTTTTTTTCACACTATCTTTTTTTCACACTTTTTATTAACTAAACATGATAGCCGTACCGGCAACGGCGATAACCGCCCAGACGATCTCCCGCATATTGATCTTTTCTTTATACAGGATGATAGAAAATGGAATGATCAAAACCGGTACAATCCCGATGATCGTAGTCGCTATCCCGGTCGAGGTTTTCTGAATAGCCAGCAGCGACAGATACACCCCCAGAAACGGCCCAAAGACGGTTCCAATGGTCGTCAAGCTCATCGCCGGTTTATGCTTAAACGCTGCCAGCACCTGCCCCCAAGCTTTAAGGTGGAACAATAGCACCGTAAACCCGATCAGCCCGGCGATAATCCGGATCTGCGTCGCCGAGAACGCGTTATATTCCCCCATCCCATACTTGCTAAGCACCAGTCCGACAGCCTGCCCGCACATCCCTATAATGGCAAAAACAATCCCCTTGACAGGGTGCTTAAGTTTCTTTGTTTTCGTTTCGCGAGTAAGTATAACCGCCGCGACTCCGGCGATCGTCAGAGCCATGCCAATACAGTGCCACCCCGAGAGTTTCTCGCTCAAGAGGAAATACCCAATTACAGCCGTCACCGGCGGCACCAGGGCCATAACGAGCATAGACGTCCTTGCCCCGATTATCGAAAGTGCATTGAACAGGAACATATCGCCCACCACAAACCCGATGATTCCCGAAAGTCCAAGCCAAAGCCATGCCGAACCCGACGCATCTGTCGGCAGGGGGCTTCCCCTGAATATCCACGCAAATATTGTAAACAGGACAAACGCCAGATACATCTTGATCATGTTGACAGACAGTGCCCCGATTCTTTTACACGAATACTCAAAGCACAGCGCACAAAGCGTCCAGCACAAAGCAGTAGCCAAAGCGGCAAACTCACCGGGTTTAATTTGAAGTAATAAATCGTTCATAACCCACGATTATACCCAAAACCCCAGCCAAATACAATCACAATCACACCCAAAAAAACAAGCCCCGCTCTGTCATCCTGAGCGAAGGGCCGCAGGCCCGTAGCCGAAGGACCTCGTGCCTCCCAAATACGCCACACCTCAACCCAATCACAACTCCCCGGAAAGGTCACCCCAGTCAGCATTGCGCACATCAACAAGCATATTTTTCTTTTCCCGCCTCCAACCCTTTATTTGTTTTTCCCGCTCGATTGCAAGATTTACATCGTTAAACACTTCGTAGTAGACGAGTTTGTTTGCGTTATATTGGCAAGTAAATCCCATGGTCATTTTTTCTTTATGCTCAATTAGCCTCCGTTTAAGATTGTTGGTAAATCCGGTGTACAGGACGCGATTATTTTTATTAGTGACCATATAAACAAAATAACATTTTGCCATAACATCCACCAAAAAATTAACCTAAAAAAACAAGCTAAACCCTGTCATCCTGAGCGAAAGGGCCAAAGGCCCTGAAGTCGAAGGACCTCGTGCCTCCCAAAAACACCAAACCTCCCCCCAACCGCAAAAGCAATCAAAACCAAACCTAAAAAAACAAGCTAAACCCTGTCATCCTGAGCGAAAGGGCCAAAGGCCCTGAAGTCGAAGGACCTCGTGCCTCCCAAAAACGCCAAACCTCAACCCAATCACAACTCCCCGGAAAGGTCGCCCTGGCATGACTCGCCGCCAAAGTGGTGCGCGTCACCTTCTTTCTAAGACTCTTGCATTCTCAACTCACTGCCAATTTTAATCGGCGCTTTCTACCGAACCCTATTTTAAATAAAAGCTATAAAGCGGGTGTATCCCCGACGGTTTCTCGCCCGATCTCGCTATCTTCAATAAATCCAGTAAATCATATAAGACACTAAAGAAATGTAAAGTTTCTTCGTAATTAGCTTCGTTTTTTTTAATGTCAATTAAATTGTTTCCAATCCTTTTTGTAAGACAGTATTTGCCAATAATGCAAACCCCAGCGACTTCCTTGCAATTCTCCATATGTTCTCTCATTTTTTCTATATTAATATCGGTGTCATAAGCAATAATAATTGATGGCATAATAAATTTGATAGGCTCAATCTCGGGCGTGCGACTGTAAATGCTAGTTTGAAACTTATTGGTTACGTCATATATTCCTGCAATTTGTGTAAATGCGTCTTTACATAACTGTGATTTAATTTCAATTACTAAAAGAGCTGATTCTATGGGGATAACAGAAATATCCTTATTTAGTTCAAAGCGAGGCATACTATGCTTATTTGCAATAACTAAATCAATCTGTGGAGAAATCATGTCAGATTTCGCACATGCAAGGAAACCTGATTTGACTAAATAATAATCGGGCATTAGATCAATTATCAACTCTTTTAGATACTGTTCTCTTAATGTTCCTTTAGTGGGATTATGGTTTATTGAAGAAGATTCATTGAATTGAACTTTTAAAGTAGCAATTTTTGCTTTTATTAATCGCTTTATTGGGTTATCAGTTGTTTCATTCTCTTTCATTGATAATTTCCTTTTTTGACGGGTAATAGTGGAGAGTCACCTATTAAATCGCCTATGAATAGGCAACTGTCTCCGCCGATTTAATTACCCTAACACCTAACCCCTACATTACCCCCAACTCTTTCCCAACCTGCTGGAACTTCTCTACTGCGTAATCCAAATCTTCCTTCGTATGTGCTGCCGATATTTGTGTTCGTATCCTCGCCTGACCCTGAGGGACCACCGGGTAGAAGAATCCTACAACGTAAATACCCTCTTCGAGCAGTCGCGTAGCCATCTTCTGTGCAAGTACCGCGTCTCCAAGCATTACCGGCGTGATCGGGTGCGTCCCCGGCAGTACTTCCAGTCCTGTCTCCTGAATTTTACTTCTGAAATATTTCGTGTTGTCGGCGAGCCTGTCGACCAGTTCGGTCGACGAAGAAAGCATATCCAGTGCCTTTAGCGAAGCACATACTATCGCAGGCGCAAGCGTATTGGAAAACAAGTACGGCCTGCTCCTTTGGCGAAGTATTTCAACGATCTCTTTTCTACCCGTAGTAAAACCGCCGCTAGCTCCGCCCAACGCCTTGCCGAACGTACCCGTAATAATATCGACTCGTCCGATCACGTCGCAATACTCCGGCGTACCGCGGCCGGTCTTTCCGATAACCCCGGTCGAATGGCAGTCGTCGATCATTACCATCGCGTCATACTTGTCGGCAAGGTCGCATATCTGATCGAGCTTTGCGACATAACCGTCCATCGAAAAGACACCGTCAGTTGCGATCAAGCGGAAGCGTGCGTCTTTGGCTTCTTTCAGTTTGTCTTCCAGGTCCTGCATGTCACTGTTTTTATACCTGTAGCGTGCCGCCTTGCAAAGCCGAATCCCGTCGATAATACTCGCATGGTTAAGAGAGTCGCTGATGATAGCGTCTTCCGGTCCAAGCAGCGTCTCAAAAAGCCCGCCGTTAGCGTCAAAGCACGAACTGTAAAGTATAGTATCCTCTGTGCCGAGAAATTCCGCTACCTTCTGTTCGAGCTGCTTATGAATTTGCTGCGTTCCGCAGATAAACCGAACCGAAGAAAGCCCGTACCCCCATTTGTCGTAACTGCCCTTTGCAGCCGCCACGATATCCGGATGATCCGAGAGACCAAGATAATTATTAGCGCAAAAATTAAGCACCGATTGACCCGTATCGACCTCGATACGATTATTTTGAGGAGTAGTGATTATACGCTCGGACTTATACAATCCGGCCTGCCGAATCTGCTCAAGTTCTTCCGAAAAATATTCTTTAACTTTCCCAAACATTATGATCTCCCATTGTTAATAGCGATTAGCTATAATTTGAAATAAAATAGCCTCGGCCTTCAGGCCGAATCATCCATTATACATTATACAATAATCATTATTCATTTCAAACTTGCCGTCAGGTAAGTTTGAGTCATTCGCTCCAGTCCAAAACAACCTTGCAGGCACTGCCCGAACGCATGGCCTGGAAACCTTTTTCAAAATCCGTATAGTGATACCGGTGTGTTATCAGCGGATTAATATCAAGTCCGCCCTGGATAAGCATAGTCACCTTATACCAAGTTTCATACATCAAACGGCCGTAAATACCCGTAAGCGTCAATCCGTTGAATACGACAAAATCCCAGTCGATCTCTGTCGGCGGAAGTATTCCAAGCAGCGCAATCTTCCCGCCGTGAGCCATGTTTGCGATCATGTCTTTAAGAGCCAGCGGACTGCCCGACATTTCCATCCCAACATCGAAACCCTCTTTCATGCCAAGTTTTTTCTGAGCGTCTGCGATGGGTTCTTTCGTAGCATCTATAGTCAGGGTAGCGCCCATTTTTTTCGCAAGCTCAAGCCGGTCCGGGTTTATGTCGGTAACGACAATATGCCTGGCGCCGATCTGCCTTGCGACACCTACCGCCATACAGCCGATTGGTCCTGCCCCGGTGATAAGAATATCTTCACCGACCAGGTTGTATGTCAGAGCGGTGTGAACGGCATTGCCAAGCGGATCGAAGCAGCTTATAACATCCGAGGAGATAGACTTGTCGCAGTACCAGGTGTTGGTAACCGGTACCGAGATGTATTCGGCGAATGCCCCGTCACGGTTTACGCCGATTCCGCAGGGCGAATTGCAAAGGTGCCTGCGCCCGGCAAGACAGTTCCTGCAGTGACCGCAAACGACGTGGCCTTCGGCACTGACCCTGTCGCCGATTTTAAAATCCAGAACATTGCTGCCCATCTCAACGATATGCCCGACAAATTCATGTCCGATAACCATCGGAGGCTTTATCGTTTTTTGTGCCCATTTGTCCCAGTTATAAATATGAACATCTGTGCCGCAGATCGAGGTCTTTTCAACCTTGATAAGTACGTCATTAATGCCGATTTGCGGCTTAGGCACATCGCAGAGCCAAAGCCCTTCAGTGGCTTGCTGTTTTACCAATGCTTTCATAATCTTTTGCCCTGAAATAAGAGATATCAAATATTAGTTTCTCAAACTGACCGGAATTATATATTATACAACACAAGTACACATACAATCCTGCCGAAATAAATAATAACGATTTTATAACGGGATATTACATGAATACTTATAAATACGCAACACTAATAATGCTTTCGCTAGCCGTTTTTTCGGTTGCTTGTACCGGTGCCGGGCTAACTATCGCCGCGCCGGTTGTTGAAACTGTCGATATTACGTTCACAGGCGGCGATATTGTAGACTGGTCCGAAAAAACGGTCGATGATAGCCTTTGCCGCGTCAGCAACGCTATTGCAGGGCCTGCAAAGGCCGAGTTCAATTTTCATCGTGTTACAGTTGATTTTTCCGGGGATGGGACGGTTGAAATTTGCGTCGGGTATTCGGCGACGAGGAATATCGAGGATATGATCGAGAAAAAGCACTTGCATTCATCTTTTCGTAAGATGGTTAGCGGTGAGGAGGTTATGTTTACCAGCCCGTATAAGGGGCAGCGGTATGCGTGGGTTATACTCAAAATGAGCGGTACTGTTGGGCTGCGGAAGGTTAATTACAAATGCCGAATGACAAAAAACACGCTTTACGGGCACTTAGGAGGGTTTTTTTCATTCGGGGGTGCGGACTTGCCGTACCGGTTGATGTACCCGAAGAATTATGATCCTGCTAAGAAATATCCGCTTGTTGTATCGGTTTCGGGGTCCGGCGGAATGGGTAATGATAACGCCAGAAGTATGGAGATGATTACGCTGGCGAGGTACCTTTATACGCAATATTTCTTCAATAATGAGGTTGAGTGCTTTAGTTTGGTGCCTCAGATACCTAATATGGATGATATACCTGAGCCGTACTGGCCTAAGGGGCATAAGGGGGTGCAGACTATGTTTCATCCGGACTGGCCGGCGGTTAATGCGGATGGATGGTTCGCCCAGGCCAGTATCAAACTGATAAAGGAGTTGGCGGTTAATCCAAACGTAAGTATTGACCCTGAAAGGATTTATATGACGGGGTATTCATACGGCGGCAAGGCGTGCTGGGAGTTTTTAAAGACCGATCCGGATATGTTTGCAGCGGCGGCTAGCGGGGGCGGATGGCCGATTGGGAAGGCGTATTCTGAGCCAAAAGGGGCGTTTTTGACGCAGTTGAAGCAGGAGGTGGCGATTTATAAGGGGGTGCCGGTGCTGATTTTTGCCGGGAGCAATGATAAGATGCGATTGGGGAGTGCGGCGGTTAATAAGGAAATCCTTGCTCAGGGCGGAAAAACGCGGTTTATTGTCTATGAGAGGGCGGGACATATACCTGCGGCGGGTAAAGGATGGAGCGATATTGAAAATATTCGGTGGCTTTTGAGCAACAAAAGACGCTGAGAAAAAGGCAATTCAAGACATTGTCGACATTTCCCACCTATGGTTTTTGGGGGTTTGAGGCCGAAATCAGGCCCAAAAAACGTCAAAAATTTGCATTAATGCGCGCTTTTTGCGCACTTTTTGGTCACTTTTGCGCACTTTTGAGCTTTTTTTGTCGCTGAAAATACGTGATAACTAAATTCAACAAACCTATACTACCTTTTAACTGGGATACATTGAGGCCGGATTTTTGGGTTGTTTTGATTTCGTATTTTTCACCACTAAGACACCAAGACACTAAGGGACACGAAGAAATTTTAGCCGGAGATTTCATTGAGATTAACATATCTGGTCGGCGGAAATTCCGGTGGGATTTTGGGGATATTTTTTTATTTTTTTGGTGATTTCCTTTTGTTTTTTTTGAGTTTTAGGTTATTGTAGGTTTTTACTAGGGTTTTGTGCTTTGCCGGGTTCGGCATGCGACTTTTGTTAGTGCGGTTTGTTTTTCTTTTTTGCCACAGAGAGGGCACAGAGGAAAAAGATTTCTGCGGATTGTGCATATTAATAATAACCATCCGCCAAAGGCGGACACGTTCCGGACATGAAACTCATGAAGAAAAAAAATGATGGTGCTTGTTTTTTGAAATTCTGTTTGCGACTTTTGTTAGCTGGGTTTGTCTTGCTTTTTTTTAGCCACTGATTAACACGGATTGACACAGATTTAAAAACTAAAAAACTGAACCACTAATTTTAATAGTTATTAGCTTTTAGCCTTTAGCCGTTAGCTTTAAAAGATTGAACCACTAATTAACACCAATTGACACTAATGAAAGAGATAAAAGGGCAGAGGGATTTGTTGCTGGGCTTTTTGATTTGTTTTTTGAAACTGAAAATGGAAACTGATATTTTAATTTGAAAGGATAAACAATTGAAAAACTATCTATGTCTTACTTTAGCGGGTGTTATGTTTATTGCCGGTTGCGGTGGTCGTGTTGCTAATCCAATTCCTATTTATCGGCCCGGCGATGAGGGGAGGAGTTGTACGGGACTCAAAACTGAAATCGCGCAACTTGATGCTGATATGCAGCGGATCCTTCCTAAAACTGACAAGTCAGGAACGAATGTTGTCTGCGGAGTTGCCGGTGCATTTTTGATTGTGCCGTGGTTCTTTATGGATTTTAAAGGAGCCGACAAGATCGAGTTTGATGCAATGCGCAATCGATATAACTATCTTGTTTCAATTGCCGCGGAGAAGCAATGCAGTATGGTCGGGGTACAGCCGATATTGTCCGACAAGGAAATGAAAGAACAGCTTGAGGCACAAAACAAAGAAACGAAGACTTTAGCGAATAGTGAGTTCAAGAAGTGTGGGAACTGCGGCAGTGTTATTGGCAGCCTTGAAAAACCTTATACTTTTGAAAAACATGTTGTTTGCAGGGATTGCTATGATAAGCTGACTGCGCATGCTGATGCTGGGGAGTGAATAGTACAGTTAGGGTCAGTCATCTGTTAAATCTTCCTGCCCCTAATAAACCTAATAAACCATACCCCCCCCCTAATAAACCCAATAGTACTGGAATAAATTTGCGAGAGGTTAAGATAATTAAAGGAGATCTTAAATGAGTTACCGTGACAAAACATATGTAATTTTCGATGGTGATAATGACATGTGGGCATATGCGTTTATGAAAGGATGGAAGAACAATGATAAAATTGATTTTGATTTCGAGGATTCTCACGACATGCTTACCTTGACAAGAAATGCTCAAAATGAGGATTATATCAAGGGCGTCTTAAAAAAACGATTAAATAGCTCAAAACAGTTTATCGTACTTGTCGGAGAAAGCACAAAAAATTTATATAAATTCGTTAGATGGGAAATTGAAATAGCTTTGTCATTAGGATTGCCACCAATCGTTGTAAACTTAAATAACATAAAAAGCATAGATGCAAATTTATGCCCACCTATACTGAAGGGTTCAAATGGTATGCATATACCATTTAAATTAAAAATTATTAAATACGCTTTGGATAATTGGCCCAGTTATTATAGAAATTCCGTAGATAAAAGCATAGTGAATGATTGGAATTATAATGAACAAGTTTATCAGAAGTTAGGAATATTAAAATGAATAGTGACGATTTCAATAAATACCTTGAAAGCCGATACGATGAGCAAATCAACTGGTATTCAGACAAGGCATCTGGTTATAAAAAAACTTATCAATTTTTTCAATGGTCAGTTATTATCGTAGCTTCTTCTCTGCCAGTCCTGATCTCAGTTTTGCCTGATAAGTATAAATGGATAACGATTGCGATATCAATAGTACTTGCAATTTTTACAGCAGCATTAAAAACATTCAAATGGCAAGAAATATGGCTCAATTATAGAACTATATCGGAAACTCTAAAAAAAGAAAAACATTTTTATGATGCCGAAGTTGATGAATATGGAACTATTGATGATAAAGAAAAATTATTTGTTGAACGTGTAGAAACTCTCATATCAAGAGAGAACAGCTTGTGGATAATGACACATGAGAAAAGCGAAAAAGGCGGAGGAGGCAAAAAGGAAATAGGCTTAACAGGAAATAACCTTTAAAAACTAGAAACTAGGGACAGTCACGAAGGGCGGTTCC
Organism: Phycisphaerae bacterium; assembly: GCA_021736615.1. The sequence goes on from JAIPFN010000091.1 coordinate 17,371, forward strand.
TTAAGGATTTTTGGGTAAGCAAAACTCCCGGGCGCGAGGAGAGTTTGTTTGTTTTTCAATTAAGTCGCTCATGTCGTAAAATATCCTTAAAACAGTATTTATATGCAATTTCGGTTGTCTCAGGGAAAAACATGAATAATTGTCAAATAACAAGGATTTCCTCTAAAGGAACCGCCATTCTTTACTGTCCCCATTATTCGTCCCCTATTATTATATTTTGCCTATTGAGGAGTGATCTATGAAGATATTTCTAAGTTGGTCAGGAGAAATTAGCAAAAGAATTTCACACGAAGTACGTGGCTGTATTTCTAGTATATTTGAAAATCGTGTTATTTTTTTCCATTCTCCTGATATTCGAAAGGGTCGGTTTTGGCCAGAAGAATTATTTGGCAACATGGGCACTTGCGATTCCGCTATTATTTGCATTACTCCGGAGAATCAAAAAGCACCTTGGATACTTTTTGAGGCGGGGGCAATTGCAAGAAGGATGTTCGAGAAGAAACGAAGGCCAATAGGTGTTGTGTGTCCTATATTTTTTGGATTTCATGACGTCGATGCTGATGGGCCACTCTCTTGTTTCCAGATAACTTTATACAACAAGGCTGATTTTTTTAAGCTCGTTGAAAGTATAAATGATGAATTAGATCACGCAAACAAATTGCCTAACAAAGACCTTAGAGAATTATTTGAAGTACACTGGAAAACTTTAAAGTCTAGGGCCAATCAGGTATTAAGGTCAAATGATTTACCGACGACAGGTGCAGATAGATTAGGTAAAATAATACATAGTCTCAAAAAAAACAAGATCTTCGTTTTTATTTCTGTGTGCATAGCTTTATCTATAATTCCGTTTATGATCGTTTCGGGTTCTTACGAGGCAAGATTTAAAACAGAATGGGGGAAAACTGATGGTGTACTGAAAAGCTTCGAACTGTCAGATTCTTTTTCAAATTACCTGTCAAATAAAATAGAGGAAATCAAAAAGGCCGATCCAAATGACTCTATGTCAAAGATGGGCTATGATAGTTATGGATATAAAGTTGGTAGTATTGCAATACCTTGCGATGAAATAAATATGCTTATTACTTACGAAGTTGAAGGGCAACCTTATTCTACTGCGAAAATAGGTAAAGCGGGAATTACTTATTCAAAGTATTTAGAAGTTCTAGAAAACTTGAATAAACCAGTAGAGGTGCACTATATAAATGAATCACCAAAAAATGGATATCTTTACAATCCAAAATTTTCAAGTAGAATTTTTATGATGATATTGCCAATTATTTGGTTCTTTATTGCAATTTATATTGGTATGTCTATATGTAATATGAAGTCCAAAACAACTCGCCGTACATTTAAAGTAGAATAGGTAATTAAGTTTGATGCTGTTGAGGTTGGGCGGGTTATTAAGGATGAGATTTTCACACGTTATGTTGTTGAGGGTGGCGGCGGAGACTTGCGAAAATCGTTGAGGTTCGGCGAACTCCTTTGGAGTGCTTAACCCCGGGTTGGTGAACCCGGGGTTAAATGTCGTGTGAAATAGTAAGGGAAAGCGTTTTTGTGGGCGTTTTAGCCCGGCGCTCGCGCTTTGGGCTGCTGTTTGGTTTGCGTTTTTGCTGAGGCAAGGTTCCCGCCTTCGCGGGAATGACGTGGTTTGCGTTTGGGGGACGGGATATTGTTTTTGTGGGGTTTTGGGCACCCACATAGGGGTGCCCCTACAGGGTTTGTTTGTTTTGTTGGGTGATATTTATAACCGACAGAATCGTTTTAACTACTCCGGGCAGGTCCAGCGGGGTTGTGTCGATCTCGATGGCGTCGTCTGCCTTGATGAGGGGGCTGTGTTTGCGATTTTCGTCAGAGGCGTCACGTTTGCGAATGTCTTCTTCAAGTTTGGCTATGTCGACGTCTGCGCCTTTATCGGTGAGTTCGGAATGCCTTCTTCTGGCTCGTTCGGCGGGGTCGGCTATCAGGAAAAATTTGTAATCGGCATGGGGGAAAACGACGGTTCCCTGGTCGCGACCCTCGGTGACAATATTGTGATTTTCATTGGCGAACTGCCGCTGGAGATGTACGAGTTTTGAGCGTACTTTGACGGCATTTGCGATGAATTTAACGTTGGCGGTGACGTCGGGGCGGCGGATGTCCTCTGTGCAGTCGGTGCCGTCGATAGCGACTTTCATTGTTCCGGCGGCGATGTCGAAATGGAACTTTTTCTTGTCGAGAACGGCTTGCAGGGCGGTTTCGTCATTCAGGTCTACGCCTTCGTTCATGGCGGCGAGGGTAACTGCGCGGTACATTGCGCCGGTATCGAGGAATGCGGCGTTTAGTTTTTCGGCGACGATCTTTGCAACGCTGCTCTTGCCGCTGCCGGCTGGTCCGTCAATGGTTATGATCATAATAGGGTATCGCCGTGGGCGTGTCCTTAATTTTTAATTTGATTTATACTTTTCTTATCGAGCTGCTCCATGGCTCTTCGTTTTGCCATGAACCGTTCGTACTTTTCCATCTCCTGGGCGTTCCAGGTATTGGCTTCGGTATAATCGCCGCAGTATGGGACGAGCAGGTCGATCCAGCATGCGATCTTTTCGAGTTCTTCTTGTGACAGTTTAACCTTATTGTGATTATTTTCAAGCATTGTCATTAATTTGCTTTTGCACGACCCGGCGTAACAGGGTTTTAGCATTGTTGGAGTGCTCTGGACATTTAGCCAGTTGACGATGTCGTTGGGTTTGCCGTTTTTTGTAAGTGCAAGGTATGAGTCGGACCATGTCCGCTTGGCTCTGTTGTCGATGTTGCCTTTTGCCAGCAGGCTGAACGGTTTTTTTGTTCCGTCATCTTTCAACCGGCCGTCGTGGCACCTGATGCAGTGGCGGTCGAGGATCGGCTGAATCTCTTTCGGGAAGCTAAAGCCGCGGGCAGGGCCGTAGAAGGGAGTTAATTTTTGCGGGCCGGCTTTCATTGCTTTGGTGATCGTTCCTCTTGCGGGAGTGACGTCCTTTGATTCGTGGCAGCCTACGCAGGAGAAATTTTCTCCGGGCTGTAAGGTCGACCAGCTTCGCATGGATTGAACGACCCGGCCTTTTTTGTCGAGTGCCTGGAAATATAGCGGCGTTCTGGCTGGGGCCTGGAAGAATGCCGATCCGTCGTCGTAAACCTTTGCGTCGCCAAGGACGGTCTTTACGTCCCATGTGCCGTTATTGATGGCTATCGGGGTGCTGACGAGTGCTCCGCCTGCGGGTCCGCCGTTGCCGTTGCTGCCTATACCGGCAACGCGGAAGTCCAGGGCGATAACGCGGATTTCCTTAACTGTACCTCGCTCTATACCTTCCAGGCCCGGGCCTATGTAAATGTCCTGCACATAGTATGTTCCTGTGGTCTTGCTGTAGTCGACAACGCTTGGGCGGGCCATCGGTTTGTTTCTCGGTTTCAGGAGGACAGGCTGGTTGCAGGAGATATTTTTGTCATATGCTAATATCTCCCGCCGGCCGTCAGCGGTTACAAAGCCGATGGCGTACGGGGCGGGGTATTTTCTGTTCCTGGCGTCCAGCGGGCAGTATGTTACGATGAATTGGTCCTCGCTGAGCGGATAGGGATACTGGAACTGTGTGCCATCTTGTCCGTAGGCGTCGACCTTGACTGCTTGTGTCGGGCGGACGGGGGCGATGAGTTGTACGCCGCCTGCTTCCTGGCGGCCTTTGGATGTGTCTATGATCGCAAGTTTGCCGCGCTGGTGTGAGTGATGGCCGGTGAGTATGCTGACGACTTTCCGGGTGCCGGGTATTCCGCGGGCGTGTGCTATGGTGGTTGGAAACCATGAATTGTTTCCGTAGAATTCCGTCTGGCCGGTGCCGTCGGCATTCATCTGGAAGAGGGGCTGGGGGAATAATTGTCCGCGGTCGTTGTAATCCCAGCGGGTGTAAATGATCCGGCCGTCGGGCATTACCTGGGGGTAGTTTGTGTGTACCTGGTCGAAGGTGATGCGGTGGATGTTTTCGCCGTCTTTGCCGCACTTGTAAAGATTGCTGACCTCGGTCCACCAGCAGTCAACAGTCTGGACGCATCGCGAAGAGTTGAAAAGAATGTCGCCGTCGGGGAGGTAGATCGCCTCGTAATCGGCATACCCAAGCCCTTCGGTCAACTGACGTATTTCTTTCGTAGCGACGGTCATCTCATACAGATGGTAATCGTCCTGGCGGTCGGATTTTTTCCAAGAAAATAAAATCCGCTTACCGTCCCACGAAACATCCGGGTCGCGGATGACGCCGCCGGCATCTTCTATGAGGGTAGTGATTTTCGGTTTGCCGTCTGTCATCTCCAGCAGACATAAAGCGGTGCCGGGTTGAAAATGTCGTTCGTGCTGAGCATCGGAAAGGCCTTCGGTATATGCATAGTGGGAGCCTCCTAGATCATAGTGTTTTGTGAAAACAATCCTTTGAGCTTTGGCGGTTAGATGTTTGAGCCTGAGATCTCGCCGATGTTTACAAAGCTGGATATAACTGTCGAGTCTGTCCGTACTTTGCGGGTCATTATTCGGCATGCGATAGTCAATAAGTATACGATGTTTATCTGCGTACTCATGGAGGACGGATTTGATAAGCTCGAATTCAAATTTGACCCGATTGTCAGCGGTGAAATATCCGGCGACATTTTCTCCGGTATCCTGCAGGAACCAGTCGGTTTCCTGCGGGAAGTTCTTATAGATATTAGCGGTGAGGAGGTTTATGTCGGATTCAATATGTTCGGTTGCCTTTGCTTTTGCGGCAGAGTCGTGCATAGTTTGGGCCCATGTCGCTGCCGGGACGTAAAGGTCGACGGGTTTGCTTTTTGTATTACCGGCAGCTTGGATGTTAGCTGATGACAAGAGAAAAACAACAATACCGGCGAGAAGTACAAAACGCCAAACAGTAATAATAAATGGAAATTTCATGTAATACCTGGAATCTAAATAATATGGAAATAAACATTTTAGAATAAAACGCCGGCAAGGCAATAATTATTGCGTAAATCCAGCTTTTTTTGTCAGGTGAGTATCAAATCGCTTGCTTTTTTGGGTCGATGGCAAATGGTTATTTCTTAAAGTAAAATACATAAAGGGGTTTTATCGCGGAGATTGCGAGCAGGGCGACGAACCACCATACGTTTATATTAAGAATCTCAGGGTAATATTTTGCAACTATAAGAGCGAGGAAAACGGCGGCTGCCTGGGCAAGTTTTTCGTCAATTATGCCAAACTTCTTTATTCTGCGATCCATTTCTGCTTTGATCTTCATTTCAAACTCCTCGATATATTCTCAGAATTAGTGATTACGGTTTATACGGATTGATTCTCTTAAGAGTTCGGTGAGGTAGGCATAAGAAAAGTGTTTCTTTGGGGGGGGGGCAAGTTTACTAAAAGATAGGGATGTGACCGGCAATACTCTGCGGGACATTTGCTCGCTGAGAGTGATCGTCCGACCTTAGAGATTTCTTTTTGCCGGGCGATCACTTCAGCATCTTATTAAATTTCGTATTTACAGATTAAGCCTGTCTAAGGCAACAATTCTTTGTTGTTTGCAGCCTGTGCGAGTTGACAGAGGTTACCGTAAAACATTTTTCCAGTTTTGGGTTTATATGCAAATATATCTACGATTCTTTGTGACGATTTTTTTTCTTCGTGAATTTCAGTGAACCATCCGTGGTCTTCCATGTTTTTAGCAATTTTACGCTCAAAAGTGTTCATACATGCTCCTAAAAAATAAAGGTAAATTCGTCCGATGTTAATCCAGCCTCATCCTAAGGCTATGGTCAATGTACTTTGATCTCCCAAAAAAATATCATTTACATTTATTAATTCACAAAAAATAATCAGATTTTATTGTCGGGTATTGGCGCATAAAAAAACCCGGCATGCAAGGCTTAAAAGCCTCTGTCAGCCGGGTCAGAATATTTCTTTAAATCATGCAATTTGAATAACCTTTCAATAGTTACTAATTACATTTATTATTATACAGCAACAGAGCTGCAAAGTCAATAGTGAAAATTCAAAAAAACGTCAAACTTTGTAATATTATAAACGGATTTTGAGTGATTATGATATCGTTTGCGGCTGGGGATGCAGTAAAATACATGGATTGCGGGCTAAGGGTCCGATAATACAGCAGCGAGCGATCCCTGTTTGCGTTTCACTGCAAATTAACATAAGGCGATCTATTAGTGCGTGTAAAAGGGTTTCATCGGTGCATTTTTTTTACAAATTATTATACAAATCCAAGCGGTTGCATTAAGGCTCGTACTTATGTATGATATAGAATTATCAATATAAAATTAGATGGAGAATCAATGCGTCCTTTTTCGCTGCTTATAAAGCCTGCCGGCCCTGATTGTAATATTGACTGCAAATACTGTTTTTACTCACGTAAGACGGATATTTTTGGCAAAAGTGCGCACCGAATGAGCGATGAAATCGCAGAGACTCTTGTCAACAGCTATCTTAAGCTCAATCTACAGCAGAGCAGCTTTGCATTCCAGGGCGGCGAACCCACTCTCATGGGCCTTGATTTTTACAAGAAAATCGTCGATTTTCAGCAAAAGTACGCTTCTAAAGGTCAATCCGTAACAAATGCCCTGCAAACCAACGGTATCCTGCTCAATGACGGCGAGTGGTGTAAGTTCCTTGCTGATAACGACTTCCTCGTTGGTATTAGCCTTGACGGACCAAAAGAATTCCACGACACCTACCGACTTGATCACGGCGGTAAGGGCACCTGGGACAGGGTTATGGCCGCTATCGAGAAATGCCGCCGGCATAACGTCCAGTACAATATCCTCGTCCTGCTTAACAATATAAACGTTGAGCATCCTGATGAGGTGTGGGATTTTTTTATGGATCAAAAGGTGAGGTTCCTGCAGTTCGTCCAATGCGTCGAGCGTGACCCTGATACAGGCGAGATCGCCGATTTTTCGATCACACCAAAACAGTACGCCGATTTTATGTGCAGGGTATTTGACCGCTGGCAGCAGTACGGCGTTCGGAAGGTAAGCGTCAGGTCTTTTGACAGCATTTTGTCGCACTGCCTTGGGCAGGGACACACCGAGTGTACGTTCATGCCCAAGTGCGCAGACTATATTGTAGTAGAGCACGACGGCGGTGTGTATTGCTGCGACTTTTTTGTCGAAGAGGGGGCATACCTCGGAAACATCATGGAAACGCCGATAGAAAAACTCGCTGCCAGTCCGATAAAGCGGCAGTTTAATAAGCGAAAGCGAGAACTCCCAAATAAATGTATCGTCTGCAGACACTACGATATTTGCCGCGGCGGCTGTCCGAAAGATAGAAGAATGGCTGATAGTGAACTGAAAACGGAAACTTTTTTTTGCGAAAGTTATAAGCAGATATTCGATTATACACTGCCAAAATTGTGGCAGCTTGCAGCGGAGGTTAGAAGCGAAAATCCGCCTTCGGGGCAGTAATAATGCGGTTTTATTGCATATTGCAAGGCGGTTTTGAGCCTGCCATCCACTTTTTTTTGTATTAATATGGTAAAAAGTTCGTCGAAACTTGATTTTTCTGCTTGTGTGTGTTATAATTTGACATTGTTAATAAATGGAAATATAGGGATTTAGGTATGGATAGTAAATTCGGGATAATCTTTATTACATGCTGTATCGTTTGTATTGCTATTTCGGGATGCCTTACGCAGCAGCGGGAGGTATCTAAACCCTCGTGCGATATAGAGTTAGAGACTCCGGGGTGCGTGATATCGGCTGAATGCATTGTTACGTTTTTTGCCGAAGAAGAGAGCAAGTATATAAGCAAGCATCGCCATACGATATATCCCGAAGATACGGCAATCAAGATTGAGGCCGATGAGCCTGGTGGGAATTTTGAGTATTGCCTTTGTAATGGGGATTATTGTTTCATAAATGGTGGTTCTTCCAAAACCTCCGTTACTCTTTACACCAGTGAGATGGCCCGGGCGATTGTTCTTTCGATTTCGGCCAGGGGCGGATTTCTTGGCGATAAGGCCGGTTTAATGGTCGATCCGGTCAGTATCGCAGGACGTATGTACCAGCCTATCGATATGTCCGGCGGCGACGATAGCCGTGTATCGCAAAAAGTTTATCGTGAAATCTCAAGTAACCAGATAGATTGGGTTGAGATTAAAAATTCAGAAAATAATGTTTTAATCGCGGCAAGGAGCTATAATGTTCGCAATCTTGCCGATAGCGGTAAGTTTATGCCTGCTTCAATCGATATTTATAACACAGACAGTTCAGGCAGGCCCTCAAATCGTATAATGAATATTGAATATACGTCATTTGAGCTTTTACCTACAATGTAGGAAGATGTAGGGTATTTTATTATTTTTTTGTTTATTGTGGTAATACAAAACGCACGGAGGCTCTTTTGTAATACTGATTTGGTGGGTCAGTGATCTGGGTCTGTTTTTTTCAGATTCAAAGAGTTGGATGAACAGAGGCGTTTGTGTTTGTATAAATGCAGATTTATGTATCTGTAATACCGCAAGCATTCCAGAACTCTTCACTCAGTCACCTCATCACGTTAGTTATTCAGGTTTATTTTACTTAATATCCTGAACATTTTGGAATTTGATAAGTATCAGCAGTTAAGCTAAATTCCCGTTTCATGGCGATTTGGCTTTCCGATTAGCGGTTATGTTATTGTCGGGCTGCAATACCTTTTGATGTTTTATGCTGAAATCCTAGTTTTTTTTAAGCAATTTACTTAAAAGATTAGTGATATAGAAAAAACAGGTAAAGACGGCTTGCTGTTAAGCCGACTTATTTTCTAATAACTTTCTGATAGTTTGTTTTTTGAGCTAAAACGCATTTTTGACGCACTTGACAGACAACTTGGCTGCTATCTGGAAAGTTTATTAACTTGGAATTTGTTAAGATTAGTATTTTATTTTTTAATGCTAGGGAAGAAATGGGACAAAAAACTGTATTATTCGGACTATCGTTATTTTTATGTATCTATTGCATTGGATGTTCTGAGGACACTCTCGACCCGAGACAGATTGGCGGTTTTCACGAGATTCCGGCTGAAAGTATCATCCTGAATACGCTTGGCGTAGGTGATGAGCCTCAGAATACTTATGCTAATGCCCAGGAACCGACTCCTGAGGACGTAATCCCTGTGGATCAGGATTATGTTTTTGGTTCAGGTGACGTGGTCAGGATCAGTATTTACGAACTCCGTGAAGAGGGCCGAGCGTTCTACGAGGAATATGTTGTCACAGAAACCGGTAAGATTTCGATTCCGGACGTAGGTATTGTCTATGCTGCCGGTCGTACGGAAAACGAACTGGAAGAAGAGATCCGGGACATCCTCTCGCCGGATATTTTAATCAATCCATCTGTAAAGGTTTCTCTTTTCGGTTCGGCAAGCCAGTTGTTCTCGATCGAAGGTCAGGGGGTAAGCCGTCCTTCGCGTTATACGATCCCTCGTTTCAACTTCCGTCTTCTTGATGCTCTTGCTATCGCAGGGGGCATTGCCCAGTTTAATGTTTCGTATGTTTATGTTACTCGTCCGTTGACAGGCGATGCAGGTCAAGTGCTCGGGTCCGAACCCGGCGGAGATGATTATTACGACGATACACCTTCCGGTACGATCAAAAACGATTCCGATATAGGTTCCGATGACGGTTTGTTTGAGCTTATATCTCCGTCTTACAGCATGGGATTTGTTGGCAGGGGCGATGCGGTAGTAACCGCTTCAGAAATGATGACCGATGAAGAAAAGAAAGTTCTTGCCGTTCTTGAAGGCATTTCTTCAGAGCCTGTCAGGAACAATGACAGCGACGCGGAATCGGACCCCGGTCAGATCGAATGGGTTTTCAAGGATGGGAAATATGTTCCGGTTTCAGTTAAAAACACAGTTGAAGTTGCTAAGCCGGTAAAAGTTGAACCGGCAGAAGCTGAGCCAATAGAAGTTAAGCCGCTAAGGAAACTGGCTTCCAAAGATCGTGAGAACGAAAGTTCATTTGGCTGGGATAATATCGGCGAAGGTGCCAGTCAGTCTCGTGTTATCAAGATTCCTGTCGACAAACTTTTCGGCGGGGACCCACAGTACAATATCGTTATTCGTCCAGGTGACGTTGTCCGTGTTCCGGTTGATGTTCTTGGCGAGTTTTATGTGATCGGAAATCTTAATTATCAGGGACCGATTGATCTTACAGGCCGTCCTATGACATTAGTTCAGGCAATAGCCGCTGCTCGCGGACTTAATGAATTGGCCTGGCCGTCAAAGGTCGAAGTTACCAGGCGTATAAGCCGTAACAAGCAGGTTATGGTTTTGGTCGATCTGAAAAAGATTGCCGCTGGTATGCAGCCGGACTTTTTTATTAAGCCTAACGATACGATCAATGTCGGTACGCATGTTGTGGCGCCATTCCTTTATAAGCTTCGTAATGCTTTCGTAGCGCAATACGGTTTTGGTTTTACTTACGACCGCAATTTTGCTCTTGCCAATCAAAGTGATCGATACAACGGCTTCTAGTAGGCGGTCTGATCTTTTTGCCGCGTATCTTTTGCTAGTCGATTGCATTATTGCTGTAATGACAGCCTTTATTATCGGGCGTACCCGCGAGCGGTTATCAGTTGCTTTTTTTGTGTAGAAATTAGTATACAAAGCCGCTTCAGTTGAGTAGTATGTGTGATTATGGATAAAAAAATGAAACTGTTTCTAGTGCTTCC
>JAIPFN010000092.1 GCA_021736615.1 Phycisphaerae bacterium
ACATTTATTTCCTCGGGCTGATCAGTTCGTGTATCGCGGTTATGAACCTTCTGCCGCTTCCGGTTGTAGACGGCGGCGTGATCGTTCTGCTGATAATCGAAAAGATCAAAGGATCACCGCTAAGTCAGAAGGTGCAGGGAGTAATCAGCTATGCGGGGGTGGTTTTTATTCTGACACTATTCGGTTGGCTGCTGTTTAACGACGCGCTGAATATTGTGCTGAGCACATAATCCAAACTGACCGATCTACGATGTTTTGCAGGAACAGATGTCAAATCCTGAAAAAAGCAAGTTTACAGTTACTGCTGTTGTGCCGGCTTATAATGCCGAGAAACACATTGCGCGGGCAATCGACAGCATTCTAAAGCAGACCCGCCCCGCTGACGAGATAATCGTTGTCGATGACGGTTCGACGGATGCTACCGCCGAGGTTGTCAAGGCCTATGGCGATAAGGTTCGGTATATTTACCAGGCAAATTCCGGGGTTAGTGTTGCGCGTAATAAGGGAATAGAGGCGGCGAGCGGAAACTGGATCGCTTTTCTTGACGGTGACGACGAGTGGTGCGGCGAAAAGCTTAGGCTGCAAACCGAACACCTTTTGAGAAACGACAATTTGAAATGGACGTATTCGAATTTTTATCTTGATCGCCCCGGCGGGGAAAAACCTGCCCAGGCCCATGACAGCGAAGCACTTGCCAATCTGCTCGGCTGGCGAGAATTTTTTGATGACTACCTGCAAGCATACGTAAATCATGGACACGCCTGGACATGCACCTTGATGATCAGGCGGGATGTTTTTGATAAGACAGGTTTGTTTGAACCGGGCATGAAACGTGCGCAGGACAACGACCTGTGGTTCAGGATCGCATATCAATATCCGAAAGTCGGGTATCTGGCCGAGCCGCTGGCGGTTTATCATACGGACACGCCGGGCAGTTCGACTAAGACAAACGACGAGGTCGACCATATGCTATATTTGATAGATCGCCAACTAAAGATATCGGCACAGTTTGGCCGTCAGCAAGAGTTGAAACCCTGCATCACGAGTATGCTCGGGTCCAGGATAAGGCAGTTCGTCAATCAAAAGCGGTATGCAGATGTAAAAATACTACTTGATAATTTCAATGAATATTTACCTCGACGTTTTCAAAGAGAAATAAATTTCCGCCTTATTTTCCCGCCTCTTAGCAACTGTATGGCAGATATGATATTAAAGCTCAAGGGATTTATTAAATCAAAATGAGGAATTTAAAAACAAACTCTGCTTCTATAGTTGGAGACAACAATGGCACCTGATACCAACCTGACAATCAGCGTTGTGATTCCCGCTTATAATGTTGAACAATGTATAAGCAGAACAATCGAAAGCGTTCTTGCACAGACCCATCCCGCAGACGAGATAATCGTCATCGATGATGGTTCAACAGATAATACAGTCGAAGTCGTTCGCTCTTTCGGGGATAAAGTAATTTTGATTGAACAGGAAAACGCAGGAGCCAGTCTTGCCAGAAATAACGGTATCAAAGCGGCCAAAAGCCAGTGGATCGCCTTTCTTGATGCTGACGATGAGTGGCTTGAGGAAAAGCTGGAATTGCAAATCGATCTATTAAAGCAAAACCCGAACCTTGACTGGATTACGGGCAACTATTATTTATATGATACCCAAACTGCTCAAAAAACTGTCGCCCTGACTCAATCTAACCTGTCCGATATTTCAAATGCTCTCGGCCAAGGAAACCGGTTTAATGACTTTTTCGAGGCTTACATGGTTCGAGGGCATGGGCACACTGATACTATGCTAATCAAACGAGAACTTCTGATCAAAGCTGGAATGTTTGACGTCGATCTTCCCCGAATCAATGATTACGATATGTGGCTCAGGGTCGGCTATCTGAAAAAACCACTGGGTTTCGTTCTTGAGCCAACTGCAATATATCATACTAATATTTCTACGAGCATCGTCAGTACATATAAGTCTGAAAACCATTTTGATGTATTCATTAGTAAACATCTCAAACTCTCTGAGAACCACGGTCTAAGCGACAAGTTCACGCCTTGCGCGAAAATTATGCTTAAGTGGTGGATCGGTAAAATGATCCATGAACGTAATGGTCCTGGTGCCCGAATTCTTTTGAAGAAATACGGTTATATGGTTGACAGCCATTTCCGAAAAACTGCCTTGATAAGCTCATATTTTCCTGTACTAGCAAATCTTTATAACAAAATCACTAATGGCGGTATAATAGGAAAACTCAAAAAGATGGTTCGTAAGAGTTAAACTAATTTCAAGACTTAAGAAAATTAAGGTTTTTTAAGAAAGTGAAAATGGCAAAAAGTCCGAAGATACTCTACATAACACCAACATTACTTGTCCCCCCGCATACGGGGTGTATGATCCGAACAATGAATGTTGCCAGCCAGTTGCAAAATTGCGGGCAGTTAACAATGCTGGCAGTGTCGCGTGATTTTAATGACGATTCGGTAAAAATGGCGCGGGAAAAATTTGAGAATTTTCAACTTATTAAACTCAAAGATTATTCGGAATACGGTAATATGAGGGGCCGTTTCTTAAAGAAATTTCATATGCATTGGCCGCCGAGCAGAGGCACTCAGGCGAATGATGAGGGGCAAAAACTTTTTCGGGAATTAGTCGCCAGTCATGATATTGTCTGGTTCCATACGCTCAGAGCGGCATTTCCGTTTCGTTTCAAAAAACTACCTAAATCAGTGATGGATCTGGACGACCTGAACCACTGCAAGTACACGCTTCGCTCGGGGCAAGACAAAACACTCAGGCTTCGAATATCTTCGAAAGTTCAGTCGATCAAATGGAAAAAACATGAGTTTGACGCACTAGAGCGTTATAGTAAAACAGTAGTTTGCAGTAAAATCGATAAAGAATTATTGGGAGACGGCGACAATATACATGTAGTACCCAATGGTTTTACTGAACCCCAAACAAAACCGAAATGGCAAAAGCCGGACGAACTGCGGCTTGGATTCATTGGAGCATTAGCCTACGGTCCAAATCGTGACGGGCTGGTCTGGTTCAGGGATCATGTCTGGCCTCTTATCAGAAAGCAGAAACCGAATATGACGCTTCGTATCGTCGGTTCGCCTCCTCCTAAGAAAGATGTCGTCGAGGCCGAAGGATTTGAATCTCTCGGATACGTCGATGATCCAGCCGAAGAGTTTCATACGTGGTCGGCGATGGTAGTTCCGCTTCTCTTTGGAGGGGGGACAAGAATTAAGATAATCGAGTCCTTTAGTAAAATGTGCCCGGTAATTTCTACGACACCGGGTGCGCATGGGATACAGTCTGCACATGGAGAAAACATCTTACTGGCCGACGACCCCGAAGAATTTGCCCAATACTGTTTGCAATTGTCAGATTCGCCCGAAAATGGGAAGCAAATGGCAGAGGCCGGATGGCAACTTTTTGTCGAAAAATACTCCTGGGATGTGATCGGAGAATCGATAAAAGAAATTTTAGATACACTGAAATAAAATCTATTCCCTAAGTCCTATGGAACGCAACACCTTATTTTTGGTTTTATTTTTAAGTAATTTCATTTTAGATTTAAAATTGTAAATCTTTTCATTACCCCAAGGCTGATGAGTCCAGTTGGGCGGATGTATTTCTTCGGATACTTTTTTGTAAATGGATGAGCATGGAAATTGAACTTCTCTGACCCATCGTCCTTTTTCAGCATGCAAAAACTCATTTAATATTTTGCAGGAACGTATAAACGTATCGTCTACGATAACTCGGCCTCCAACTTTTAATCGCGATGCAGTATAATACCAATCGATAAACGGAGTTGGAAACGCATGTCTGCCGTCAATCAAAACAACATCCAAAGGGTCGGCTTTAAGAGTAGGCAATACAATCTCGGAACAACCATCTATATATTCCAAAAGATCAGTTTCTATTTCATGACTCTTGCACCATTGAACAACACGTTCAAATTCACCGGAAGCCGGTGTAATAACTGTATGGCTGGCACCGCAAAGTGCAAATGCAATCGTACTGGAACCGCAACCCGTTTCCAGAGTTGTCATGCTGGGCCGTACATTCGCAGCAAGCCAGTTTAAAACATCAGCATTGACCTGCCAGTTCGTCTGGCCGTCACGACCGTGAAGTTTAGGTCGCTGGGAAATAATTCGAGAAATTAATATCTGCTTTTTTTCTTCTGAAATAACAGAATCAGCCATAGTTTTTTCCATTTAAATAAGTTTATCTGCCAGAACTCATCAATTAAAAATCTATTTTAAACGATGTTCCCAATTTATACAACAACAAAAACATCCTTGTATACCATCTTGAGCTAGTTTATTTGCAAGAAATAACCGTCTTTTGCATTATAAATAGCAAAGCATGAGATCGGAAATTCTGCGAATTTTTTTTAAATTATTTTGCCCTATTTTAATAAAAAAAACTTGACAAAGACTGCAACACTCTTTAAGCTATTCTAAATATAGCAATTTTCTTTAATTTATGGAGGTTTAACATGGCATCAAAAAGACAAATTGGGATTGTGGCGGCGGTTTTTGTACTATTTATGTGTGTTTCTGCGTATTCGGCTTGGACGGAACCAATACATCTGAGCGAACTAAATGACTCCGAGTATATAGCTTCACGGCCAAGTGTTTCCAGCGACGGAGGAATTATCTACTTTGTCAGGCAGAAAAGCTCGGCTGGTGAGTATTATCTCTGGGAGACCCAGAAAAATGAAGAAACCGGCCTTTATGGACAGGAACGTGTGGTTTCTGAAATAGGAAGACTGGGCGGAATGAATATCTATGGAGTCTGGCTATCCGGAGATTCTCATCGCATGTATCACTGCTGGAGTGATCCAGATATTCCCGGGGACTGGGAATGGGGACGCGTACTTTCAATGGCTATTCGAAACAACCCAGGTGAAGCTTGGCAACAAACGCGCCACCACCCAGAACTTCAGACGGACCGACTCTTAAATGCGGTAAGTTTGACCTCTGATGAACTTAATATCATGTGGACATCACGGAATGAGAACGACGGAATAGATATAATCTTCACCGATTCTCGTTCTTCAATTGATGATAGTTTTAGTAATATTCGTCCTATTACGGAATTAGATGAGATTGGTGCCGTATCCCCGTATATGTCAGCCGACGGGCTTAATGTTTATTTTTATATTAAAAATGAGAACGGTGATCCCTGTATCTGGAAAGGCAGACGGGATTCTTTGGATGAGTCTTTTGGAGATTTTAAAATACTTAACGATTTCATCAATATGCCCGGAACCAAAAACCTTCATCCCTGCATTAGCTCCGACGGTAAAGCACTGTATTTTGTCCGGGTTTCTAAGGAAATGGATCCGGCTCAAATGGGCGTATATGTTTCGTACTGGGTTGACACGCCGCTGGAAACTGCCATCAAAAATATCCGCAAGGCTATCGCCATGAAGAAAATGGCGATCAGAAAAATCAATATTTCTATCGCCCCTGAAACTGCGGCAATCGATACGTTGAAGGAAATGCTCAAAAACCCTGATCTACCCGCGTGGAAACGAAGAGATGTATTGAAATCCAAAACGATACTGGAACAGGGAATTCATGAACAGATAATGGAAAGAAAAGGACTTTTCGCCAAGATTGAAATTCTTAAGTTCTCGATTGAATTACTGCTTCGGGAAAAACCGGAAGTTGATACCGGCAACGGCACGCGGCCTAGAACACCTATTCAGCTAGTTAAGCCAAGACCAGCGGTTGGACAAAAGGAGCGTTAAGACATAGCCTCGCCGATATGGGCACATTTGAAAATCAAAGGTACGGGTTTAATTTTTAGACCTGTGCCTTTTTTTGTAAGCGTTCACGTAGTTTTTTGACAGGATGACAGGATAAAAGATAGATTAAAAAATGTCAGTGGGTGTTTTTGATCACAAGCTTACAACTTTTGGCAGGTTTGGGTGTTTTGCTTTTTTAAAAAAGGAGCAAAAATCAAGAAGGAAGATTTTATAATCATTCTGTTGTCGTGTCAAAAACGAGAGCTTAGAGTGATTAACAGGAAAAAAGCGTGAACAGTCACTTTTTTATTGCCGACAGGGACATTTCTGTGTATCCTCTTATGCGTTAATTATACTAAGGGTGCAATCAGGGCAATTTGATGGGTTCATCAGAAAATACGACAGAATATTCCGTCAGCGTGGTTATTCCGGCTTATAACGCGGAAAAATTCATCGGCCGGACTATCGAAAGCGTACTGGCACAAACGCGCCCAGCCGACGAGATAATCGTTGTCGACGACGGTTCAGGCGACAAAACCGCCGAAGCTGTAAAAACATTCGGCGATAAGGTTCGATACATCCGCCAGCAAAACGCCGGGGCAAGCGCGGCCAGAAATACCGGTATCCAGGCGGCTGAATACGAGTGGATCGCCTTTCTCGATGCCGACGACGAATGGCAGAAGAACAAACTTGAACTGCAAATGAGTTTACTTCAACGCAACCGTCACCTGATGTGGACCGGGGGAAACTATATAAATTTCCTTGCCAGTTCCAATCGCAAAGCTCCCAGAAACGACATCAACAAAACGCGGGAAATAATGCGAGGTAAGGATTTATGGGATGACTACTTTAAAGCATTTGCGACCGGCGTGTGGGGATGTACCGACACCATGATAATAAACCGTAAGGCATTTGAAGAAGCCGGGATGTTTTTGACCGGACAACCCAGGGCAAACGATCTTGACATGTGGTTTCGTATCGCAAACATCTACCCGGAATTCGGATTTGTCTGTGAGCCGCTGGCGGTATACTACCTGGAAATCGACGAGAGCATCTCGCGAAAACAAGCTCACCTGCAATGGCATGAAGAGTTTATTTCTCGTCATCTGGAAATAGCCGAAGAACACGGCAGACTTAAAGCTTTTGAGCCTTGCGCAACCTTTATGCTCAGGCTATGGATGCGGTCAATGCTGTTCGGTGCCAGGGGGAAAGAAATCCGAAATCTATTATCTCGTTTCGGATACCTGCTGCCATGGGGGTTTCGGGTTAGCATGCGGATATTGACAATCTACCCCAAAGTCACGCAGGCCGGCTGCATGGCGATTTCACGCATTGTCCGCGCACTAAACTTACGGCGTCAGGTAGTCCGTAAACCAAACCGGTGAAATGAATTGAAAAAGGCGTAACCTGTATGAGGCTACGCCTTTGTTTTAATAGTTTTCTTATTGAGATTATTTAACTTTGCGTTTTCTTCTGACAAGAAAACCTCCTAAACCCAGCAGCAAAAGCGAAGCAGGCTCGGGAACCTCTGAGACACGGAAAATTTCTGTTTTTTCGGCTGTGTATTCAGTCAAGTACATCGCACCATCCGGACCGAAAGCTATGTTTTCAGTGATCGCCCAGCCTACTTTCATAAAATCCTCAGCGTTACCAAGTTCATCAATACGCCAGATATGATAGCCGGCAACTCCGGGCTTCATACCAATAGCAAAAAGATCATTGTCAAACATTAAACCTGAAGTATCAAATTCGACGGCAAAAGCACTATCAAGGGAAGATGCAAATCGAGTCGCATTGCCGGCAGTATCAATCTGATAAAAACCGTCGCGGCTATTTGGAGTGTCATCAAATGCTACAAAAATATCACCGTCGTATCTTGAAGTAGGAGAAATTGCAATATCAACAACGCCTCCTGAACTTAGACCCGGCCAAGGACTAAATTGGCTTACTGAACCATCAGGCGTGATTCTTTGTATGCAATCTGTTCCACGAGGTGCACCAAATATATCACCCCCAAATGAGCCGTTTCTGTCAATATCTATACAAACCGGTCCCTGAGAGATATAACCGGTAAGCGAGGAAACATTACCATCAAGATCCGTTTTCTTTACGATTCTTGTCCCTGATTCCACAAAATACAAGTTATCCCCAAAACCAGTTCCTCCCGTCCAAACAATAGAACGAGCATTATTAATATTGTCTACCCAACGAGTTTCAACGCCTCCGCTTCCTATTCGAGTAATCGAACCATTAACATAGTTCACGCTTGCGTCGCCTCTTTGGGATACATAAATTACACCATCAGAGTCAATAGCAAAATCGTAGGGAGCACCAAGATCACCAGTAGCGTATTCTGCAACGGATTCTATCTGATAACCTGCCGGCGGAACAGGTACAGCCAAAGCGGTGGTGGAAATTGTAATGAATGTGAGGGTGAGTACGAAACTGCATAAATTGAATCTTGACATCTTGTTCCCCTTTTCTGATCTATAAATATTTTTTTACGTATTCGGGAGGCCCTATTAAAATTGATGAGGATCAGGCATCGATAATTACCCCAAAAAGAGACTCCAACAAAAACTGACCTAATTATAAGCCTTCTCTGTGAGATGTCAAGAAGAAACAGGCAAAAATACAGAAGAAAGTATAGATATGCATGAAAAGTTGAATATTGGCATCAAAATCAAGTCATTTTGGATTATTTGCTATCTTCGAAGATCAATGCTATTTACAAATATCCCTGTAGATATCCTCTACGGCGTTTACACATCGGTCAATACTAAAATTTTTGGCTGTTTCGCTGCCGTTTTCTGTCAGGCTCTGACGCAGTTGATCATCGGAGACTACTCGCTCAATGCATTCGGCGATTTTGCCCGGCTTGTTATCGGCAGGAACGAGAGCATTTTGCATGTCCTCGACAACTTCGGCGAGACCATAGACGTTACAAGAGACCAATGGGATTTTCATGGACAGAAGTTCAAGCGGTGTCAAGGGGAAGGCGTCCTGACGCGACGTAATAGCGCCGACGTCAAAAGCATTCATTATTTCCGCGACATTTTCTCTGTAACCGAGGAATTCAACGCGATCGGCGACAGCAAGGCTTTGAGCCATTTTCCGCAACTGTTGTTCCATAGGACCTGCACCGAGGTAAAGCAAACGATAGTTTTTGTTTTTTTCAGCTAGCTTGCCAAAGGCGTTTAAAAGAATGTCCGGGCCTTTGACATGGGACAGTCTGCCGACAAAACCAATAGCAATATCTTCCGGCGAGAAACCAAGTTCTTTTCTAATAGTATCACGAATGTCCGGGGCCGGCGTAAACTTGTCGAGGTCGACAGCGTTGTAAACAACTTTGATCCGAGCTGGGTCGATCTTTGAGAAATGAGTTAACTGTTTTGCGACAGCATTAGAGGCAGCGATAAAAACACTAGCTCTTTTCCGAAGCAGCCTAAGCAAAATTCGATACAATGAGTACTGAAGGCCTTTATGTGCAATTGAGCCATGTTCGTGCACAACGACCTTAACGTCAGAGAAAAAAGTCGCAAGCAATGCACCCAAAACAGGCTTATGAAGATGGGCGTGTATAATATCAATTTTACGCTCTCTGCATATTTTCAATATTGCCAAAAACTTCCTGGGATCATAGTTGGGGTAAGTTATGCCAATTATATCACCGGTTATAGGTATACAGTCTTTTTTCTTACGAAGGGGATAGATGTAACTGTTAATTTCAGGGTCTATCATATTTTCGACAAGATATTTAAGGCACACCTGTGCACCGCCAAGCCCTAAACTCCCTATCAAATGCAATACACGTATGGCCATCATTTACCCTTTTCCTGCTTCAGTTTAACAAACATCTCTTTGTATTGCTCAATTAACTTTGCGACATCATGCGTCTGTTCTACGTAATCCCTGCCGTTACTGCCCATATCTTCACCTATTTTGGTCGTGGTAAAAACCTTAATCTGAGCGACCATTTCATCCATATCACCATCGCAGCATACGCCGCATCGATTTTCATCTAAAAAACCGTCGGGGTTGACATTTAACGAAAGGATAGGCGTTGATGCCTTACACGCCTGTATAAACGTATTCGGAAAGCCCTCCGAATCACTTGTATTGACAAGTACTTTAGCATCACGAAAGAAAGAGTCAACATCCTTAAATGGCACCCCTTCTAAAAGATTCAGATTCGGGATTTCCTTTGCCATAGCAACTAAGTCATCATAGTTCTCGTCGCCGGTTGCTTTCTGGCAAATCATTACAAATTCCGCCTCGGAACGCTTTGCCATTTCCAGAAAGAGTTCAGGCCGCTTTACATTAACACTTCTGCCAACCCACAGGACCGTCTTTTTTTGCGAAGTGATCGTCTCTGGAATAATCTGTCCATTTGCAATAACCTTTGCATCAATCTTTGCATTTGACAATAACAACTTTTTATCCGATAAATTTTGCACTACAACAGCATTTGCACTGCGCATAAACCTGTAAACAATCCCCCAATACAATCTATTCCTATTAAGGTAATACCCATTGCACTCAAGCTGACTGGCTGTGCGATATACGAATACCCGCTTATACAGGCGAGAAAAAAGGGCCAAAAGAACAATTCCCAACGAAAGTGTTTCCAGCATATAAACATCAGCATCTGCCCTTTTCAAGGCTTTCCAGATTTTAATAGCGGATGTTATCTGGTTTTGTTTGAAGTCCAGACTTTTTATTACTCTTACGTTTTCAATCGTCTCTTCCGCGGGTTGAGCGTAATCGGCTGTTATGCAGGACACGTCAAATCCGCTGTCTTTTGCAAGTTCTGTCGCAAGCAGATACAGGTCAACTTCCGCCCCGCCGATGACTCCGTCGGCAGCGGGGTTGAAAAGAGGGTATGCTTTGGGAGAGACAAAGCATACACGAACAGGTTTGCTGTGCGAAGATACAGTCATCCGGTACAGTCCTCGGTATTAATAAGCGATTCATACAGGCCAATGTATTGTCGGGCAGCTAAAGCCCATGAAAATTTGGCGGCATTGGCGACAGCTGCTTTGGACATTGCCGCGTAACGGTCTGTGTCTTTTATCAGGTCGGCAATAGAATCGGCGAATACTTCAGCGTCAGGATTTTCCAGCACAACACCATTGTCGGTTATTAACTCTTCAACCCCTTCGCATTTTACGGCTATTATCGGTAAACCGGCGGCCATGGCTTCGAGCATGGCATTGGACATACCCTCCTGAATGGAAACGCTTAAAAAGATATCGCCATCTGTGTAAAAGCCCGGCATCTGGTCCGGTTCCATGCGACCGGCGATCCGGACATTGCCTTCAAGTCCTTTTGCCGTTACCATCCGATTCAAAGACTCTTGCAATGCACCGCCGCCTGCAATCGTCAGACAGACATCGACATCGCGGCGGCGAAGTAACTCGACAACATCAATCAGCATATCGAATCGTTTTGTCGAGCTTAACCGCCCTACCGTTATCAGTTTTACCGGCTTGGACGGACAGCGGGATCTGTTACCGGCAAAACGCGAACTATCTACACCGTTTGGTATTACACAATATTGCAGTTTGTCCATAAAACGCATAGCTCTTTGGCGAAGACCGATGCTGCAGGTAACAAGACCGGCGGCCTTTTTCCAAATCGACCTGAAAAGCGGACCGAGCAGTTTGTATTCCAAACCCAGGCGAGCATTCCTGCCGGGAACGTCCGAGCCCCGCAGCGAAATGATATACGGAAGTTTGGCGGCAGTGAGCCATGGAAGCAAGCCGGTCGGAAAACCAAAAAAAGCATGCGCAAGGTCATAGCCATTATCTCTTACCATTTTGCGATGCTGAAAATATGCCCTGAAGAGCCAGGCGATAACTTCGGTTCGCTTCCAGAAATGAAGATCCTTTTTTCTTATCCCAACCTTATAGATCGTAATGTTTTCGGCGAATTGCTCGATGGTAAGGCCCGGCGCCGGCGAACTGGTTAGCATATCGACCTGGAGCGATTGATTACCTGCGAATTCTTTCAGCAGCCATAAATTAGCGTTAGCCGCCCCGCCGCCGATTGGCGGGAATTCGTAATTTAACATCAGGAGCTTTATTTTGTCTGTCACCGGCGGCATATTATTTCCCCTGGTGTGATTTCAGTTTGAAAACCCGATGCGGAGCGAACATATCTACCGGCTTTCTGCCTTGCGGTGTTTGCGCGTACCCGGTCTGCTGAACAGGCTCATAGTTATCCATTACGAATTTCCTGAATGCTCCCATTTCCTTATACCTTTCAGCTTCGTCTTTGCCGAACTTTTTGCCGAACTTTGCGCCAAGTTGTTCGACGATCATTTTCGTAACATCGGCGTCATATTTTTCGATGATCCTTTGCTGATTCGGCAGCAGTCCATTAGTCGTAGTCGGCCATAACTCGAAAGGAAATCTCGTCCACGGGAAATGTGACTTGCGCGAATCGACTATGAATTCCGGGGGATTTTCTTTAAAGGCGCTAAGAAGATTAGATATTTCTTTCTTTAGAGTTTTCGGGCTCTTTACGTGCATCTCGCTTTCGAAAGCTTTCTTTGCCGAACTTAATCTCTGGGCCTTCACATAAATCCCTGGATACCACCCCCATACGTATATCCTGTCATCTTCTGTAGAGTGTTCCTTTATGTATAAACCGACCCTCTCCCAGCCGCCGATATTGCCTGCCTTGCTCTGTTTTACGCGATCTAATGCCTGAACGAAACCAAATCTCTTATA
This sequence comes from Phycisphaerae bacterium, assembly GCA_021736615.1. The sequence goes on from JAIPFN010000092.1 coordinate 12,502, forward strand.
ATACTCAACACTGCCGGTACTGGTTTGTCGTTTATATTTTTCTCGTGAATGAGGGCTGCGGCTTAGCCCGAAGAAAATATGCAAAGACATAATAAGCATCACAAACACAGCAAATGCCCCCGCTCCATACCATGGGAGTTTATTGGAAGCTGCTTTAAGTTTTGCCGAATAGAACGAGCATACATAGCCGGCCAGTACCGAGGCAGACGCGATCAGCGGAAGGTAATACTGCTCGTACGAACGCGGGCTGATCCACACGAAGACCATATCGAATATCCACCATACGGCAAGGAAAATGACAAGACGGTCAGCAATCGTAGTTTGCTTCTTTTTGCCGGCAACTCGCAATAAAAGTACAAATATCCCTGCGGCAATGGAGGCCAGGGCCATTAATATCGGAAGTTTCAGAGCGAGGTAGAAACGGAATACTTTTTTACTCTGGGCACTTAGGTCAAGAACTTTGCGACTTTCACCTATATAACCATCGGCTCCTGCTGCTTTTGACGCCAGATACCCGAATTTATCCGCGATGCCTTTAACAGCAGTTACCGGGTAAGCGATGATTTTTTTAGGATACTTTACAAAAGAAATACTGTTGATATAAGAATCCAGTTCACCGCCTTTTTTCAGGGGGATGACTTTTCCTTTGGTCCTGTTGCCTAAGGACTTGTAGTAGTCAATGTAACCTACTCGCTCAATTTCCTGAAGTTCGGCGGCGATCTGGCCTGGATCGTAATACTTCATGTAGCCAGTGTTTTCTATCGGCTTGAACTGGACATCGACGATCACGCGGCTATGAAAAAAGTAAGTGCACGGGATAAATAATACGGCTATCGCGACAGCGCCGCAAATCCAGATCGGTTTGCGTACCTGCCGAATCTTTTTGAGATTGGCCAGGAGATCGGCGTATATCGCCAAACGTACAAGCATGTACACCACAACACCTAATACCGATAGTTTCAGCAAATCCATCAAGACAGAGACCGGCAGTGAGTCATAAAAACTCGGCAAGGCGTTTTGCCATCTGTAAAAGATGTACAGCGGAAGCAGACCAACAAAACCCCCTGCGATTATAAGCACGAAATCATTTGCAACCGCTCGCCACTTTTTTGGAGCGACGGCAATAGAGACTATCATATACACGACAATAGCGACAATGACCGACAGACCGGTCGGTTTGAAGTAATAAACATTTATCGCCGCAGCACCTGTAAGAATGGCCCACCACCATTTGCCGCCGAGTTGACGAAGAATAAAACAGCTTGCCGATATGATCATAAAAGAAATCATAAACTGTTCTTTGACATTACCAAACTTGGCAACCAGCGGCGAAGATAGATAGATTGCGGCAATTGTAACCGAAATTACCGCCGCGATGGATCCGCACATCTTTCGGACCGCGATAAACATCATTACAAATGCGCCCAGTTGGAGCATGCCCTGTACGAGTATCGGGCCGGTCTCACTAAACCCGCAAAGCTTGACACCGATAAAATTAACAAGAAGGGTCATGGGCTTTGCCGAAGGAATCTCATCGACAAAGAGCTTTGCTCCCTCGGCGATGTGCTGAGCCGAATAGACATAGCTTCCGCTATCGAAAGGACCGGGGGTATTGAACTCTATATACTTACCGACAAGAAACGGCAGCCCTGCAAGAATAGCGACAACCAAATAAATATAGTATTTGCTGAATCCGGTAAAATTGATCTTTGAGATTTTGGTTTCACCTGCCGGTGCTGCTTGAGTCTGCTTATTGATCGGGCCACGCCGTCTTTTATTAGTCATTTATGAGATTCCATCGTTTTCTGAGCCAAGTATTTTTTCTATCGTATAAATTTGTCTTCCCTGTGACTCGTGATATGTTCTGACAAGGATCTCCGCCAGAAGTCCCATCAGAACAAACTGGATCGATGCCATAAAAAGAACCGTCGAAACAACCAGGAGGGGATTTCTGTTCATGGACAGCGATTCGGCGGCAAGGAACTTTTGATAAAGCAGAACCAATCCCGCCAAAACAGAACCAACGCCGCATAAACCTCCAAGCCCGCCGAATACATAAATCGGCTTTGTGGAAAATGAAGCCAGAAACTTCAGGGTTATCAGGTCGAGGATGACTTTGAATGTACGATTCAATCCGTATTTTGTTTGGCCGGTTGTTCTGGGCCTGTGGTTTACTACGACTTCGACGACATTTTCGCCGCCCCATGCGGCAAGGGCAGGGATAAATCGATGCATTTCGCCATAAAGCCGAATCTCCTTAATCGATTCGCAGGGGTAAGCCTTCAGGGTGCATCCGAAATCGTGAAGTTTGACGCCTGTGATCTTTGCGATTAACCAGTTTGCTGCCCTGGAAGGCAAAGTTCGGGTAACGACATTGTCATGCCTTCTTCTTCGCCAACCGCTGACAATATCATAGCCTTCTTCGAGCTTTTTGAGCATCATGGGGATATCTGCCGGATCATTTTGACCGTCAGCATCAAGGGGAATAACAGTTTTTCCCAGAGCGTGCTCAAAACCAGCGGCAATAGCGGCAGTCTGACCGAAATTTTTCCTGAATTTAATGACTCGAACCCTGCTGTCATTCTGGCGTATATCTGACAGTATCGAAAAGCTGTCATCCTGACTGCCGTCATCTATAAAGATGACCTCGAAATCGAACTGGTCCGATAACGCCTTGGTTATCTCGTCATAAAGGGGTCTTAGACTCTCCTGTTCATTAAAAACAGGTATCACAAGTGAAACATCGACAGTTCGCTGATCTGACATAATTCTAGCTCCAGGCAAAATATTATTTGAAAAACCGGTATTTTATAAGAATTTCAGTCTGGAAAACGAAGTAATATAGATATAATGCTTTACATTATTCTAATCATAAAGCAAAGTGCTGTAAAGACATATCCGTTTTAGACCGAAAAATCTATTGATAATATAATATTAACTTGCTAAAGTAATAGTATCGGCATTTGAAGTCATTATTTACTTAATATTCAAACTTTTGAGGAAAAAATGAAGAAATTTAATAAAACACTGCTCATTATCGGTTTAGTCTCCCTGTTTATCACCATTACTGGATGTCAGGAGAAGGAAATAACTAAAACTTCCAATAATATTGGCTCAAATAGCAGCCAGTCCGGCCCGTCTAATTCTGACACTGCAGCCGATACCCCCAGGGTCATCAAGACCTCCGGCAAGGTGGAACTGGTAGGAACCGACAAGCCTACGATCGAATTCGAAGAACTTGTTCACGATTTCGGGGTAATACCTGTTAAAACTCCTGTAAATTGCGAGTTCAAGTTTAAAAATACCGGGAATGCAACTCTAAAATTCACCAGGAAACCAAAAGCGCAGTGCGGATGCACCGTTGTAAAACTTGATAAGATGGAATATGCACCAGGTGAGTCGGGATCCATCAAGGTTAATTATCGCGGCGAACTATCACCCATGCGAATCAATAAGCATATTGATGTCTATAGTAACGACACTGATAATCCGGATGTTAGACTTGCCATAAAGGCTGAAATTCAAATCCAGATCGTTGCAGACCCCGAAGTCCTTAAGTTCAAACTGGATGAAGAAAACGGCGGAGCCGGCCCAATCACTATAAGTTCCAGAGACGGCAAAGAGTTTGCTATAACAGGCTTTGAATCGACAGGTTCAGCTATTACCGCCGATTTCGACTCGACTAAAAAAGCTGACAAACACACGATCAAACCTAATGTGGACATAGCAAAACTAGAGAAGGTACTTAACGGAAATATTACTATTAATATCGACCACCCTTCCACAAAACAGATGCTCCTAAGTTATTCAACATTACCGTGGAACAGACTTTCCAGCACCCGGATCACCTTACTAAATCCTATCCCAGGCAAAGCCGAAACGAGGGAAATAATGGTATTAAGCAACTACGGTCAGGAAGTTGAGATCGAGTCTACCTCATCGGCTAAAAATTGTATCAAAGTGCTCAGTCAGGAAAAAAGAGGCAATAGCGTTAAACTGGTCGTAGAAGTTACTCCCGAGCAAAAGCAAAAAAACACTTTCGGATTCTACGACTACCTGACGATAAATTTCAAGAAAGGCGACAAGCTTACTATTGTTGCTTCGGGAATGTTCAGGACAAAAAGTCAGGACAAAAAAACTACCATTAACGTTTCTAATTAGTCTCATCTGCAATCTAACCAGTAACAACGGTCACTGAGGATTTTTATGCGGTTTTTGACATGTATTTTTGTTGGCTTAGTTTGTTTTGCCGGGTGTGTTCCGGAAAAGGCTGCCAATAAGACATCTCAGAATTCCAGCATCGGCACTGCACAGAAATCTTCGCCTCAAATAAAAGGCGATACGGTAACGATTTTCCTTTCAGGTGATACTCTCAGCGAGCTTAAACCATGCGGATGCGCAGAGGGACAGCTTGGCGGATTCAGCAGACGGCGGTTCATATTTGACCAGGCCGATGCCAAAACCAGACTTCTCGTAGATACCGGAAATTTCCTTATCGACAACACACCGCAGGACATGGTTAAACTCAATACGATTATTTCTTCTTTGATAACGCTGGGGTACGATGTCGTCAACTTCAACGAAAACGATCTGTCGGCCGTAACCCAGGGATACTCCATCGAACAGATGCCGTTTAAAGTTATCGGTCCGGATAAAAAACTGGAAAGTGTTTTCAGGCGGAATATAACTGCAGGCAATTCTATAGCAGATGTAACGGTCGCTTCGGTAAGCAGTCAGGAAATTGAAGATGGAAGCTTCGGCAAAGACGATCTCGAAAAGCTTTTCACAAACGATACGGTTTCCGCTGCCGATTCAACACCCGTTAATATGCTTATAATAGATACCTTCAATGAAAACATCGCCGATTTTCTGGCCGGTTCAAAGGTTGTCAATGTTGCCGTATGCGGTTACGACAGCGACGATCCCAGCGTCATAAAGACAGAATACCAAAGCCCTGTCTTTGTGTCCGTCGGCAAACGGGGCAAGTATGTCGGCAGACTGGACGTGACTTTATCGGACAAAAAGGAAATGGAACTGTCATACTCGGCGGTCGCGGTGGACAAAAAACTTCCGCCGTCGCCGCAGCTCGATGAAATATACGAAGCCTACCGCGAAATGGTACGTGCAGAGGATTTACTCGGCAGGGTCATTAGAACCCCCCTGCCGAATGGGCTTAAATATGCAGGTTCCGATAAATGTAAGGATTGTCACGAATACGCTTACGAAATGTGGTCGAAGATGCGTCATGCTCATGCGTACCAGACGCTCGTCGAATCCGGCGACGCATACGACCCGGAATGCATTGAATGCCATGTAGTCGGTCTGAAGTACGAATCCGGCTTTGAAAATGAAAACAGCCCAAAGGAGCTAAGGAATGTGGGCTGTGAAGTTTGTCACGGCCCGCGTTCAAAACATATCAAAAATGCGATGGATAATACTGAAAACACAAAAAAATCCGAACCAGTCGCAGCATTTATGTGTATATCCTGCCATACGCCGGACCATAGCCCCGGTTTTCAGGCAGATGAAGCGGGATATCGCAAAAAAAATCTTCACACTAAGGAACAAAAGTCAAAGTAAACTGTCTAATTGTCTGACAGCATGAAATACTTTAGTTCTTGAAGTTAAGCACCCGTATGTATATTCCGATATTCATCGTAGATTTACAGCCGAGATGCACACATTTTGAATGAACTGGAACCTGAAATGATTAAACACTTAAAGTTGGCAAGTTATTTGTCAGTCGCTCTGGCGGTATCCACCGTGATATTTGCCGGGATCGGACTTACTCGCGTAAATGAAACCGTTAGCGAGCGCGCTGAATTTCTGGACAAACCTAATGTCATTGAGCAACTTCGTGAAATAGAAATTCCAAAAGGCAACGAAGATAAGACACCACCTCTGGTTGTACAGGCAATCGCCTTTGCACTTAGAATTGATCCGCCCCCGCCGCCGCCCCCGCCAAAGCCGAAACCCCCAATTCAACCCACCGGCAGCGGGCCGAACATTCCTCGCGAACCATCGGTTATTGATAAAGCCAGGCCTGAACTGCCTACGGCATTCAAACTGCTTGCCACATGCGTCTATGAAAACCATCCGGAAAAATCACTCGCTATGATCGATGAAACATCGAAAGGTTCTAAGTGGGTTCGGCAGGGAGATACTATCGGCTATAAGGTTATCCATCAAATCAACGATGGAAATGTCGTGATATATCAGGGCGGCAAGCAAAGCGCGATTCTGGAAGTCCCCAAAAAGAATGCGGTAAGCTCGCTTATCAAAGGCAGCGGCACAACAGTCACCGCGGCTGCAGCGTCCTATTCCGATCAGACTTCCACTAACCGAACTATCAAAGACACCTCTTCGACAACAAGAGATCCCGCACACAGGCGTCCGCCAAGAAGCCTGCCGGCAAGACAAACTCCCGAAGAAGCCAGAAAAGCCACCGCCAGGAACACCGGCGAGCTTAAAGCCATTCTTGACAACATTAGCACTAAGTCCAAAGATGACAGCGACAATAAAGACGGAAAAGAAGACCTGATGAAAGCTGTAATGCTAATGCTTAAGAATTCCTCCGAGAAAGCAGAAGCCAAGAAGGCAGAAGCTATAAAAGCAGAAGCTAATAAAAAAAGCTCAAAGTGACCCGATGGTCGGTTTGACTATTTAAGAATATCGAATGATAAATGTAAAAAACTTTACAGGCTTAATAAACAAGGCACTTAATAATAGATGGAGCACAAAATGCGATCAGAATATTTCGGTCAGCACTTCAGAAAACGCCAATTGATCATCGCGGTCTTTTTATTCGCGACGATCCTAACTGTAAACGCTCTGCCGTCTGCGTCACATGCCGCAGAAAAGAATTACAGCAGCGCCACCTACAGACTTACGCATATCTCTGTAGACAAGGCCAGCCAACAACTCGACGCCCTCGGTCTGTCCGCCGGGATCAAGAAGTTCGAGAAATCCAATACCATTGTTGTCACCACCGACAGTATCGCCAACAAGACAAAAGTTGCAAGTGTCTTAGGTCTCATTGATTCGGCCATAGAGTACGAAGTCACAAAGCTTTCATCCGGCACCGACACCAAAGACGCCCCCAGTACGGTATTGATCAACGCCGCTGTCAAAGGCATCGAGGTCGGATCGTTCGTCAAACCGCCCGCTGCAGACAACTCGACGAAAGCTATCATTGACATGCACGGACAGGATCTTATTTCGATCGCTCCAAAAGGACTGTCCAAACCGATTATTGCGAAACTGACAGCTTTGCAGACAGCGCAAAAAATCCGCCGTCAAGAACTGGAAAAAGAGCAAAAAGCAGAAGCTGAAAAGGCTGCTAAAGAATTAAAGGCGAAAATCGAAAAGGACGCCGAAGAAAAAGAGACAAAAGCTTCAATTACCCCCGATGCAAAAACTGAGGCTCTCTCAAAACTTACCGACACAAACCGGACAGGCAAAACATCATCCAAAACCGAACCGCCGGTTGCCGAAAAATCCATCGGCGTTGACCTCAAAACTCTTTCTCCGACGATGAGGCAGTTTAAAGATGCCCAGAAACAGCTCGCCGAAGCACTCAAAAACGCTGAATCAGATTCCGTTAAGAAATTCATGGCAAATGAGAAAAACGCAAAACAGATCAGCCAGCTTACCAAAGACGACAACATTGATTCGGGGCTGCTCGAGCTTATAAAAGAATCTCAAAGAAAAGCCGACGAGAAAAATGGCGGGGCAGAGGATACGGCAAAAAGTCCGAATTCTACAAACGCAGTACCTCAGAAAACTGCACCTGCAAAAACCAATCCTGTCGTTAAAAATCATGTTGTCGACGAGACCCCGTCCGGCACGAGACCTGTAACCACTCCAAAAGAAAAGACAGTTACCAAGGCCCCTGCCGCCAAGGTAGAACCGACAAAGATTACCGCAACACCAAAAACCGTTGCACCTGAGACCGTTACACCTAAAAACCAACCTCCGAAAAAAGACAACATGGCCGATATCATGCAGATGATACAGGCGATGAACGCCAACAGGTCTGAAAATACCGGCAATCCGAAAACAACAGATGCCAACAATACCGTAAAACCCGGTAATATCGTAAAGCCGAATAATATTGTAAAACCAAATGTCGGCCAGCCAAAACCTGCACCAGCGACAACCGATATTGAAAAGACAGCAAGTTCGCCGAAATTGCCGACCGAACTATCCGAGGAAGAACTGGATACGATAATCAATCTGCCTACAACTGTAAAGATTACCCAACTGCTCGAAATGGTTGGTGTACAGCTTAAACTTAACTACATGTACGATGACAAAGAGATCACCGGTGAAGTTAAGCTGTTTATCCATGAAGGCAAAATCAAAGTTCGTGAGCTGTATTCACTGGTAGAATCCGTCTTGAAATACAAGGGATTCGTAATGACCCGTAACGCCAACAGCAATCTCGTCACTGTCGTCAGGCAGGGCCAGGCCATGGACATCGACACCGATATATTCGGCGAAGATGAAACTGTTAATGGAATAGGTAACGTTATAGTTACTAAAATCTTCAAGGTCAAACATATAGATACGGATACGGCTCAGAAGATGCTTAATGACATGAAGCTTGGTATCTCTATCCAGTCGATCCCTGAATATGGAAAAATGATCATTACCGGTTATGCGTACCGAATGAAAAGGATCCAGGAAGTTATAGACCTGGTCGATCTGCCCGGCAAAAAGAAAGAGTTCAGATACAGAATGCTTACCTATCTGACCCCTTCCGAACTTGCTCCAAAAATCGAGATACTGGCAAAGGAACTCGGAACGGTTTCGATTTCTGTAAGTTCGAAAACCATGGCGGCAGCGTCAGCAGCACCGGCACCTAGAGATACCAGTAAAATGTCCGCTACTGAAAGACGAGCGTATCTTATCGCAGAATCAAAAAGGAAAAGAGATGCCGCGGCGAACGCCAGTTCGAACAAGACCAGTTCATCTACCATCGGTACGGCAACATCGAAAGGCGTCTATCTCGACATCGACGACCGAACCAACAGAATACTGATGATCGGACTATCCGAAAGCATCGATGTCGTCGAGGGACTCATCGACATACTCGACGTAAAGCAGCAGGGAATCATGATCATCCGCCAGTACAAGATAGAGTTCGTTGACGCTGCAATGGTCATCGACATTCTCAGCGAGCTTGGGATAACAGATGACGGAGCAAGGCCTATAAGCACCGCTCCTGCTACGAGAGGCAGAACCGCCACGCCGACAACACGAGGTGCAAACTCCGGAGACGGCCCAAAGATTTCGCTGCTTATGGATACGAACTCGCTGCTGGTAAACGCCACGTATGAAAAACACGAAGAGATCATGGCGATCATCGCCCACGTAGACGTCCTGAACCCGGACGAAAGAGCCATCAAAGAATATGAGATCAAATATGTCGATACTCAGGAAATTCTCGACACATTAATCGAACTGGGTATAACAAGCGCCCAGTCAACAAGCAGATCGTCAAACTCGAGATACAATTCAAACTCAAGATACGGTCAAACACAAGGAAGACAGCCGAGCAACCCAAATTCAAAAACACCTACAGCAAATACAACGCCGGCTATTTCGACTTCATTTTCAGAACCACTAGCAGACGAACCACAGATAGCAGTGCTTGAGTCTACAAATTCGCTGCTTATCAACGCTACTGCCAAACAGCATGCTTCAATCGAAATGGTAATAACACACGTTGATAGAGAACTGAAAGGATCAGCAACACCATACGTGATCTACCCGCTGGAGAACCAGGATCCGGACGAACTAAAACCAATTCTCGACGAACTGGTTAACGCCACAATACAGGCAAATACAGGTACCAAATCAAATACAGGGACCGGCACGACGCCAAATAAGATTATCGCACAACCTAAAACCTCTGGCGGAAGAGATGAAGATGACAAGATAACTATTGTCTCTGACCCGGCAACGTACTCGCTGGTCGTTTACGCAAGCAAGAAGAATCAACTTTGGATCGGAAACCTTGTTATGGAACTGGACGCATATCGTCCTCAGGTACTACTCGATGTTACGCTAGTCGAAGTATCCAAAAACGATGAATTCAGCTATGACGTGAATTTATTATCAAGCATACCGACCTTGGCAAGCGCATCGACATCAGGAGTCACAGGCACGATCTCTGGTGATATAACTGCTCAATCACTTGTCGAAAAACTAATGAACAATGGACAAAAAAGTTTTTCAGACTACCAGACCAATGCCGGCAATTTCACTGGATTCTATGGCAATAATAAAATAATGGCATTGTTCCATGTGATGGAAAAGAAAAACTACGGAAGAATACTCGCAAAACCAAAGCTGCTTGTTGACGACAACCAGGAAGGTATGATCGAAACAAAAAATACTGTTTACGTTACTCGTCTTACAACCAGTAGTCAGAGTGTTAATAACGGAGATCCAATACAAACGCAAAATACTGAATTTGATCCTTACGATGCACGTATCAGTCTGACAATCAAACCGCATATCAGTAAGGGTGAAAATCTACGTCTTGAGATCACACTTTCCAGATCAGACTTTGTAGAACTAGATAAAAGCAGCCCAGTTCCGCCAGAACAGGCTACCAGCGACATAACAACCGTTGCAACTGTGCCCAATAATCACACTATTATTCTGGGTGGTATGGACAGGATCAACCAGAGCAAAGGCGGAACAAAGGTTCCAATACTCGGTGATCTTCCGTTTATCGGCGGATTATTTAGAAGCGCAGGAAATTCCAGTTCGCAAAAGAAGCTATATGTATTCGTTAAAGCGCATATTCTCCGACCAGGCGAAACACTGAAAGGCAACACGGACTTAGTTGATATTTCTAGAAGACACAGGAAAGAATTTGAGAAATACGAAGGTGAAATGCAAAAGTATAAAGACTGGCCCGGTGTCAAACCACAGCCAATGGACCCCTTGCAGATACTTGAAAGCGATGAATACAATAATTCCTTAAACGCAATAAAAGAAGAATCAGAGACAAGAGTAGACAACAGAAAAAATTATGTTGAAATCGAGCTTTAATTTTAACCGTTACTGCGAAGACTTACTACTTATATGAAAAGTTTACTAATACAAACAGCTAAACACAGCGGCATTGTCGATGCTGTTATGCTTGAGAATTTTTTCCAGAACTCCAACGGTGACCGTCGGCGCATCGATGACATTTTGCTTTCAGCGCCGGATTTCACAGAAGAAATGGTTCTCAGGCTCTTCGCAGAAGCCCTCGGTCTGGAGTATCTCCCGGAAATTCCAGCAGACAGCGTTCCGCCCGAGTTCATCGAGTCGGTCCCCGCCAATTACGCCCAGAACCACTACCTCATCGGTCTGCGGGGCAGCGAAAACGACGCCGAGCTAACCGTCGCGATGAGCAGGCCGCTGGATACCAGCACGCTCGACAACATCTCGAAAATGACGAAGATGCCGGTTAAGAGTTCCCTGGCGACGAGAACCGCGATCACGGCGGGTATCGCCGTGGCATACGAACAAAAGAACACGGTCATAGAAGAAGTCGCCGAAGAACTTGACAACCAGAACCTCGACCAGCTTGTCGACGAAGCCGAGTCCTCCGACGACCTTCTCGACGTAGTCAACCGCCCGCCGGTCATCCGGCTGGTAAACGACATACTATTCCGTGCGCTGCAGCTGCGTACGAGTGATATCCACATTCACCCGTACGAGACAAAAATCCAGATTCGCTATCGAATCGACGGAATCCTGTACGACACGCTAAGCCTCAACCGCAACGTACTGCCGCTGATAATCTCGCGTATCAAGGTCATGGCCGGCATGGACATCGCCGAAAGACGTATGCCCCAGGACGGCCGAACAAGCGTACGCATCGGCCAGCGCGAGATAGACCTGCGTGTTAGTACCGTTCCGACAAGCTACGGCGAAAGAAGCGTACTCAGAATACTCGACAAAAGCAGCGGTATCTTAAGCCTTGAACAGCTTGGCCTCTGCAAAGAAGACCAAACCAGTTTCGACAGAATGATCAACTGCTCCCACGGCGTGATATTCGTAACCGGCCCGACAGGCAGCGGTAAAAGTACCACGCTTTACGCCTGTCTTAACCGGATCGACTCGACACAGAAAAACGTAATGACTATCGAAGACCCCATCGAGTATCAGCTCGACTCGATCAGTCAGATGCAGGTCGCCGCGAAAAAGGGTATGACATTTATCAACGCCCTCCGCCACGTGCTGCGTCAGGACCCCGACGTTATCATGGTCGGTGAGGTTCGTGACGAGGAAACGGCGAGGATGGCTATCCAGTCGTCGCTTACCGGTCACCTTGTTTTCAGTACGCTGCATACAAACGACGCATCGGGGGCGATAAGCAGGCTGCTTGACTTTGACGTCGAGCCTTATCTAGTGAGCTCGTCGCTGATCGGCTGCCTCGCCCAGAGACTCGTCCGGCGGATTTGCCCGGACTGCAAACAGCCCTACCACCCATCGGCGCATGAACTTCGCGAACTCGGACTCGGCGACGTCGACGAAAGCGTCAAGTTCTATGTCGGTGCAGGCTGCAGCAAGTGTTTCGACACCGGATACCGCGGCAGAACGGGTGTCTACGAACTTATGACCATGACCGAAAGGATCCGTGAAATGGTATATAACAAGGAAAGTGCAGGCGCAATCAAACGCGCCGCTATCGACGAAGGACTGAAAACCCTCCGGATGGACGGGGCACAAAAAGTGCTCCAGGGCATAACAACAATCGCCGAAGTCCTCCGCGTAACCCAGTCAGACGTAATGTAATCAACTCAAACCGACCGACCGGTCAGTTTGAAATGAATAATGATTATTGTATAATGTATAATGAATGATTCGGCCTGGAGGCCGAGGCTATTTTATTAAAAGCGAAGGATCGTAAGCTGCACGATAAAGAGCCAAAATACATAATATTGCCAGAAATTATTTATTGATATAAATTGCAAAAAGCTAATAGCTTATTGCTAATCGCTAATCGCTGAGTAAATATATGCCAAGATTTTCATACAAAGGTATAGATCACAAGCACAAGTCGGTCAAGGGAACCGTCACCGCCGAAAGTGCGTTCGCAGCCCGCAAACATCTCCGGGCCAAAGGCGTCCACCCTACCGCGATTAACGAAGTCACTAACTCGATAGAAGCCAAGTCCTTCGGCGGGTTGTTCAAACGCAAAGGCAAGGCACACGTCACCGAATTCACCAAACAACTCTCGACGATGCTCCGGGCAGGTATCAAACTGACCGAATCGCTGACCGTACTGATCCCGCAATTAAACAACGCCGACTTTAAAAACGCCATAACCGACGTACGCGACAGGCTCATAACAGGCGAATCTCTTGCCGACACGCTCAGCGAATACGGAGATTACTTTGACAAGATTTATATCAGCATGGTCCGGGTCGGCGAGGTTACCGGAACACTCGAACAAAGTCTCACCAGCATCGCCGAATTCATGGAAAAACGCCACAAAGTCGAATCAAAAATGAAATCCGCGATGATATATCCGTGTATTTTGATCACCGCATCTACTCTGGCGGTGCTTTTCCTGACAATATTTGTAATTCCGGTTGTCGCCGAACAGATCAAAAAGGCAGGCCAGGAACTTCCATGGGTCACAGAGGCAATTTTATGGACCAGCGCCACCCTCAGAAGCTGGTGGGCACTTTTGGTTCTGGCCGTTATCTTTGCCGGTATATGGGCTGTAAAAAACTTCATCGCAACACCGCGGGGAATGCATGCGCGGGATAAATTTCTGCTTGCCCTGCCGGTATTTGGTAACCTCGTCAAGCAGCGAATCGTCGCAAGATTTGCCTCGACGCTTTCGACACTGCTTCAATCCGGTCTTTCAATGGCAGATTCCCTGAAGATCGTCGCAGAGGTCACAGGCAACACCGTAATGAACAATGCAGTAAAAAAAGCACGCGAGCGAATTCTCTCCGGTTCAGATATAGCAACACCGCTGCGAGACAGCGGGGTTATCGACCCGACACTCGCTCACATGGTAACCGTCGGAGAAAAAAGCGGAGAACTGGAAAAAATGCTCAAAGACATAAGCGACAACCTTGAATCGTCGTCCGACCTGGTGATAGAAAGAATAAGCGCTGCGATCGAACCGGTAATTATCCTTTTCATGTCGATAGTGATCGGTATAATCGCCTATGCAATGCTGGTGCCTATCATAAAATTCTCGTCCGGCTCCTTTTAAAAGTCAATTGTCCAATAGCAAATAATGCTTTAGATTTTGAAATCGACACTGGATTTCCGGTCCGTTTGATATAATAATATACGGCAGAACCTGTATTTAATAAAAATTTAAGAAAGGAAAATCAAATGCTCAAACGAAGTCATAATAATAGAAAAGCTTTTACAATGATCGAAATCATTGCGGTTCTCGTTATCGTAGGTCTCTTGGCCACTGTAGCGACTACAACTTTCATGGGTAAGATCGAAAAAGCCAAAGTCGACACCACAAAAGCTAACCTAAAGCAGCTTAGCAGTGCCGTCATGTCATTTAAGATGAGTACAGGTCGCTACCCCGAAGAAGAAGAAGGACTTGACGTCCTTGTCAATGAACCCACCGACGCCGAAGGATGGGATCCTGAAGGATACCTAATGACCGATGATGTACCTAAAGACGGATGGAACAACGAATTCTATTTCCAACGCTACACCGAAAGCGGAAAACCTTTCGTCATCATAAGCTATGGCGCTGACGGCGAAGAAGGAGGCGAAGGTTACGATGCCGACCTCTACAGTACAGATGCCGACTAATCCAACAACTTGCAAATCTGGTAAACTGCCGGATCGTAAAGTCGAAAAAAGGAATAAACATGGCTTCTCCCTGATGGAGATAACCATCGTAATGGTGATTCTCTCGCTGCTTACCACTGTAGTAATGGTAAATTTCGTAAGCAATGTCGGAAAAAGCTCCTTCAAAAGAGAAGCCATCGAAATCGTAAATACTTTGAAAATGGCCCAGAACGCCGCTGCCCGGAGCGGCAGGCGTTACATCGTTCTGTTCGACTTTATCGAGCAGAAATACACCATGAAGGAAATACGAAATCTCGATGAATTCTTCCTTATCGTAGAGGAAGACGAAGGCGAAGAACTCT
>JAIPFN010000093.1 GCA_021736615.1 Phycisphaerae bacterium
TGCTGTGCCGGATCCCATATCTGTACCTGCGGCGAACCACGCAGATATATGCCGCTGTCGCCGTTGTCTGTCATAAGCCTCCAATCGACAAGCATCTCAAAATCCCCGTAGTCGCTTGCGGTCGCAAGGCTAAACCCGCCGCCGTCAAAGTACAGCACGCCGTCGACTACATGCCAGTGTTTTAGCATCAACGCGTCAGCATCGGCCTGTTTCGCAGCACAGTCCTTGTCATTGAGTGATGCACGTTTTATGGGGTTATCATACGGTTTTGCGAGCAGCCCCTTCCAGCCGGTCAGGTCTTTGCCGTTGAATAAAGAAACAAAGCCTTCTTGCGGATTCTTTTGGGCAGCCGGTTCAATATCGCCGGTTTCTTTGGCAAGTTGCTTAATGTGTGCATCGAGTTTTTTTCGAATCTCTTTATCGTCAATTTTAGCGTACACATCAAGAAGCAAACTGCCGACTCCGGGGCCTTTAAGACCTTTGAACTTTCTGCCGTCCGGCAAAGCGATCTGCGTGACCGCAATAGTTGCATTAGCTGCAAGCGTCTCATCGTCAAGCAAACCGACTGCAATTGCCAGTGTTTCGACAGATTTAACCCTCGCAAGTCTGGATACTATATACTTCTTCTCTTCGATTCTTCTAGCTGCCTTAAAAGCCTTTTGGAAACTGGCAGCCTTTTCTGCCGGTGAAATCTCAGAACTAGCCGCAATATCTGCGTATGCCTTCAGCGATATAACATAAAAATTCAGTTTACCTGTAGTATTTGCGATATCAAGCAGAGGTTCCAGGGCGCCGGCATTGCTCCATTTCGTTAGGCTGCGAATAGCCGCTTCACGCAACTCAGATTCCGGGCTTTTTGTTTTAGTCACGACAATATCAAGAGCCTCTTTGCTGCCTACTGACGAAAGAAGACTTATGACTGTAATCTGCTGCTCTATCGTCGCTTTTTCCATCGCCGCAATCAGCGGTGCTGTCGCCGTGCTGCCGTCCTCGGCTATCTGGCAGAGTTGAACGATAACCCTCGAAGCCTCGGACCGCTGGGCGGAACTTTGAGAGTTCAGCATAAGATCGATCACCCGACCAATATCTTCAGGTCCGGCAAGCGTAACCAAAGCTTTAGTCGCGGCGATATTTACAGAACTATCGTTACTGGTTGTGAGCAAAAAGACCGGATTGAGAGCCTTTACCACGCGTCGCTCGGCGAGAACCTCTATAAGGGCAACTTGTCCGTCAGCAGGAATCTGCGGAAGCATTACAATAGCGATAGATGCAAATGGTTCCATGGGAATCTGCAGCATCAACGACTTGATCGTTTGTATCTGCGGGGCATCCGGAGAATTCCTCAGTATTTCAAGAAGAAAGGTTCCGGCACTTGCCCTGGCGACTTTACCTCGATCCATGATGGCTTTTACTGCGGCAATTCTTACGTCATTATCTTTGTCATCGAGAGCATCATGCAAATATCCCAAAGATTGCTTATCATCCAGTGTACCCAACATTGCAATGATCTTGAACTTACGGTCGAGTGGAGCTTTCTTTAGTTTTTTGGCCCAGTCCTTTGTAACGGACGGATCGTCGAGTTTAGCGACAAGTCTCATCGACGCCGCCTGGAGCTGATCGTCGCCGTCGTCAAAGGCATCTTCTATATAGCCGTCAGCCTTGCTTCCATAAGCGTCTACGATAACACTCAAGGCAGAAGATTTATCACTGCTCTTGATAGCTGTATCTTTGCTTTTTAGTATGTATTTACAGATATTGATCGCATCTTTTGACTTGCCAGTCTCCTGAAGTCTTTTTGCGAGATTGACATAGTACGAAGCAACGATCCCCTTCTCGAAAGGATCCTTAACTTTCAGTGCTTTATAGATAACCTTAACAGAATCTCTGTCGCCGATCTCGGCAAGGGCGCCAAGGGAAACCAGGCGAAGCATACGGTCATTACTTGCCGCATGTTTGGTGATGGCCTTAACGGCATCATTGATCCGCATCTGACCGAGAGCGTAAATTATCGTCGGTAATGTCTCTTCAGAGGCGGCCGGCAATGCGTTTAAGATCGCTTCCTTAGCGTCATCTGTACCGATAGTCTGAAGCGTCAAAGACGCCGGTTCGCAGAGCCTGTCATCGGCAAGGTACTTACTTACGGCCGCGACTGCATCGCCTGTACCGGCATACTGAAGCTGGGTAATAAAGAAGGACTTAACCTCTTTATTGGAAGCTTTAATAAGGGCTTTGACAAGCACATCCGAATACATCTCTTTTTCAGCTTCGGCATCGGGGCGGGAGGTATAATAAACAAGGCTTGAAAGAGTATACCTGGCCTTTGTGTCGTCACCTGTTCCGGGCGGAATGATCAGATCGCATATCGCCTTTATAGCTTCAGGGCCTGCCTTGATAAGCTCGGCGTCAAGCTCTTTTTCAATAGTCGGATTACCGGCAGGCATCTTTTCCAGAACCGCCGCCATGGTCATTAGAGGATCGCTTGCGAGGACGTTCGCCGCAAACAAACAAGGAAGAAAAACCGCTGCCGCCAAAACCATTACAAGTGTAAACTTTCGACTTTCATTCATAATTATATATCCCACAATCTAAAATTAGTAATTAGTAATTCGTAATTGTTTTTTATACCGTCCATTTAGTCCGCATAGGCTGATTGATCAGACGGTTTGCCTGCTCGTCATTTTTAAATTCAAGTTTAACCGGATCGAAATGCAAAGGCCTTCGTGTGCGAATCGCGATCTTGCCGAGATTTACAAGAGTAGCCGAACGGAAACCGTTCATCTCGTTAAGCGCGAATTTTTGACGAGTTCTAACCGCCTCGGAGAAATCGGTAATCTGCGGCTCAGGATCCGGAAAGGCTGCGAGCTTTTTCTCGACATCCGGAATAGTTGTCCTGAAACCGTTGTAAACTTTACCTTTAGGCCCTTCGATAAACGCAGCGTCTTTGTCGGCGTTTTCCGCGTCGAGGATGATCTCGCAACCATCGGCATACCTCATGTAAATTCGTCTCCAAGGTTGAACATCGACAGCGTCTGGATGCTGGACGGGCGAGTCAGCTTCTATGTAAACCGGGCTCGTATCATCCTTGTCCATAATATACTGAGTAGGGTCAAGATAGTGCTGGCCCATATCGCCAAGTCCCCCGCCGTCATAATCCCAGTACCCGCGGAAAGTCTGATGTGTTCGGTGCTTGTTATAGGGCTTATACGGGGCAGGTCCGAGCCACATATCGTAATCAAGCTCTACAGGTACCGGTTGAGGCGTTAGATTAACCTGTCCCTTCCAATAGGCTTTCCATTGGAAGCCGGTGGTCGCACTTAATGTGACCTTAAGCGGCCAGCCGAGTAATCCGCTCTGAACAAGCTTTTTGATCGGGGCGACCGTTGTGTTCATTCCGTAAAAACCTCCTCGGAACCTGAACCATGTATTGAGTCTGAAGATCGTCGAGTTACGCTCTATCGCTTCGACAAGTTTTATGCCTTCGCCGATAGTTCGGGTCATGGGTTTTTCGCACCAAATATCTTTGCCTGCTTCGGCGGCGGCGATAGCCATCTGACCATGCCAGTGCGGAGGAACCGGAAGATGGACAATGTCAATGTCGGGACGGGCGAGGACTTCACGATAATCCGTGTATGCCTTGACGTCCTTGTCGACTTTCTTAAGAGACGAGCTAAGATGGTTGGTGTCGACATCGCAAATAGCAACCAGCTTCGAACCCTTGTACTTTAGATGTCCCTGGCCCATACCGCCAACGCCGATAACGGCTTTGGTAAGCTCATCGCTTGGTGCGGTATAACCTGTACCGCCAAGAACATGACGCGGAACAATACTGAATACGCTGCCGGCTGCGAGAATGCCTTTGGTGAAACTACGCCTGCTAATCTTCTTATTATCCATAATCAACCTCAAAATAATCTCGACCAATAGGCCGAATCCAAAATTATTATTTAATAATTCGCTATTAACTCATATACTTCTTAAGCCTGTCGGCAGCGAGGGCAATATCGACCTTACGCTGATCGCCCGCCTCACGCTCTATAGCGATTGTTCCTTCATACCCGATTGATTCCAGTGCGGCGAGGAACTTATTGCTGTCGACCTGACCGTCGCCCCAGGGCACTTCTGCGCCCCACTGGCCGGGAGTGTCTGTTTTGACGGCATCTTTTATATGAACATGCTTGATCCACGGAGCAAGAACCTTAAGTGCCTCGATAGGATTGCCCTTATCGTAAAGGATCATGTTAGCCGGATCGAAGTTTATACCAACTGCAGGATGAGCGATCTCGTTCATAAACCCGGCAAGGTCTTCGGCGGTTTCCTGGCCTGTTTCCATAAGAAACATCAAACCGTTTTCTGCTGCGATATCAGCAAAACACTTGATCCTGTCGCACATAACCTTGTACTTTTCGGCGTCATTATGATCGATAAAACCGGCATGAGTAGAAAGGTACTTAACTTTAAGCTCTTTAGTAACCTTCGCGGCACCTTCGAAAACGGCCTTGTTCTTTTCCCAGAAATCGTCGGGTAGAACACCGCCGGTAACCTTAATCGTATCCAGAGTTGTATAATCTTCCTGGTCGAAACCGATCATCGTTGAACTGATTGTCCAGTCCTGCTGCTTAACGGCATCGAGATACTCGCTGCCGCCTTCACCGAGTGCGGGACCAACTGCAAGATGAACACTGCCTATACCTATTTCCTTCATAGCCGCGGCAACTTCATTAACGCCGGCCTGCAATGACCAACTGCAAACACCAATATTCCATTTATTACTCATAAATCTAATCCCTGAATTTTAAACATCAATTACATTTACAAACTAACCGGCTGGCTGGTTTGGATTGATTTTATTTCCGCTTTAACAAGCTCAATCGATTTAGTCGACTGGGCCAATGTTATCACTTCCGGCAGTTTCTCGCCGCTTATCAGTCGAGCGAAATGCTCTATCTCACGCATGTAACCGTCGCCTGTTGCAACTTCCGGCGTAAACTCATCGCCATCGCCCGGGCAAACCCTGAAAGCCTTTTCACGAGAGCAGTCATATACGATCGTCGCCTTTTCCATAACAATATTAAAGCTCATCTCAAAGCCGAACGACGGACTCATCGCCCAGCTTCCTTCGGCGGTAACGAGCTTGTCGTCGCCGTAATCAAACCGTGTAGTAATGCACTTAAGGCCCTTGCCGGACGCCGGACTTCCGAATCCCTGAACGCTCTTGGGCATGCCGAAGAGATACTGAATATAATCGGAGTCGTGTATATGCAGATCCATCGCGACACCGCCGCTGTGATCGTCGCTGGCAAACCAGTCGTCGGCACCCCACGTCGGGGCACTGCCAAGCCGGCTGAAAGTCGCGGCAATAACCTTTCCGTACTCGCCGCTATCGACGATCTCTTTGGCCTTAACATATTCCGGCCAGAAACGTATGCAATGGCCGATTTGCAAAACTTTATCACTACTGACGGCTGCGGCGGCCATCTTATTGCACTCATCCACATTTAAAGCCATAGGTTTTTCGCAAAGTACGTGCAAACCGGCTTCGAGAGCCTTGACAGTAAACGAGCAATGCAAAAAAGTGGGAAGTGTTAGAGAAATCGCGTCAACAACGCCGTCTGAAAGCATCTTATCGAAGTCTGAGTACACCTCAAGCGAGTCAAAATCTATCGCAGAATCAGCACCTTCGATGTTTCCGCCTGCCTTTTTTGAATTCTCGATTATATCCGGGTCACTATCGCAGATCGCGACAACCTTCGCATTTTCGCACTTGCTCCAGTTAGCATAATGCATCCGCCCCATAAACCCGAAACCAACTATTCCAATACGCAGCATAATCAAATCCTTTCTTTATCATGCAAAAAATAAACATGACCCATAAAGACTGCAAACAGGTCCGTGAAAATTTATTTTCAATAACAAGTATCAATAATTATGGCGATTTTTCGCTAAATTTCAATAAAAACAAGTGCAAAAGATATTTTTTTATTGCCAAACCCCTACTGAACATGAACTTTATTTGTTTTTAAGGCAAAGTTCTATTTCTTTTGATGTTTTCGTTATCGAAAGACCACCAAGGGCCGTACACCGCACCTCTCTCGGAAGGCTTCGGCCTACACGGTCCATCGCGTCAATCACTTCGTCGAGCCATACAACCGGGTCGTAACCGGCGATAGCCATATTTGCGCACGACAGGCCGTTTACCGCGGCCATTACATTTTTGCCCAGGCAAGGAACTTCGACGCGATTGCCCACAGGGTCGCATACCATTCCCAAACTGTTTTGCAGGGCCATAGACGCGGCCGCGATGGCCTGCTTCATACTGCCGCCTGCCAGATTGACCAGTGCGGCCGCCGCCATACCGGAACCCGATCCGCACTCGGCTTGACAGCCGGCTTCTTCAGCGGCAAAAGTAGAACCTTCGGCGATAAACACCCCGATCAACCCCCCTGCCAGCATCGCCTTGGCCGCGTCCTCGTCGCCCAACCCAAGCGAGTCGGCTGCTGCCAGACATGCCCCCGGCAAGGCCCCGCAGGAACCTGCCGTAGGAGCGGCAACGATAACACCCATCGCGCTCTTTGCCTCCATCAGGGCTGTGACATAAAGCACGATCTTGTTCATCATACCCGCTTCGAGAAGTCCGCCCTTTTCCAACCGGTCCTTAAACCCTCCGCACTGGAACCCAAGAATTCTATCTTTATATTCAGTTCCTGCGATTCCCTGAGCAACCGAACCGCGGACGATTTTTACGATCTCGACCATTTTGGCAAGAACCTCACCGGTTTCTATACCGCCTCGCCAGCTTTCATAATCCACTGCCAACTGCCACAAAGCCTTATCTGCACCGGCGTCATATTCGAGCATTTCGGAATAGCTGGAAAAAGGAATCTTCGTCTCTTTTCGGGAAAGAACCGGCAAAACAGGAGCAATACGCTTGATGTATTTAATATCGTAATCCGACCGGATCGACGCGGCAAGTTCGTCGCCTATAAACCTGCCCGATTTGATTTGAATCAGTTGACCGGCACCGGCGGCATGGGTCAGGATGGTATCATTTCCAAAATCGCCGCTAAGGGTATCGACAAGCTTTCCACTGTCACCATTGACGTAAATAAGCGTCTCAAAATAATCACCGGCCATATTGACAGCGACCCCGTCAATCTCGATTACCTCTATCATCCCCCCGCCGGTGGAAATGGCGACCAAACTGTGCTTTTCTTTGGCATTGGTAAGCGTAAGCCGGTAGGTATTCGGATGCGGGTCGTGAAAATCGCATATCTTCACATCAATACTGATCCCGGCCTTTACAATATCCTCAGCCGAAGTGATAAGCCCTTCATCGCTGGCCTCCAGGCCCATAAGCCCGCCGAAAAGTCCCATATCCGAACCCTGAGTAGTATGCGTCGTAGCAAGTGAACCATGCTCGTCAAACTCAACGAGGACACCTGCAATATTGCCGTCCATAAAGTCCCTGGCGATCCGCCCGATCCGAAGAGCCGCGGCGCAATGAGAACTGGAAGGCCCTCGCATAACAGGCCCGATGACATCATTAAAAATACTTACAGGTATACCCATAAAACCACTTACCACTTTCTACTTACTATTTTCGTAATACTTTAGCTAAGTTCCACAGTGCAGTTGATATGTCAATCTACTACATTTTTTTGATGTTAATCTACATTCTTAGCGTTTTATCCCTGCGCTCGCGCTTCGGGCTTCTATTATCTTCATTTGGCTAAAGTGTTACCTATTTTCCGCCTGCAGGTAGATTGTCATTAAGGTACTTCGTAAACAGCCCGTAAAGGTGACGTGTAGTACCCGGGCCTTCCTTGATGGCGTGAGTACGGTTCGGATAGGCCATCATCGAAAAAGTCTTGTTGTGTTCGACCAGTTCGTTTATCAGCATCAGACAATTCTGGAAATGGCAGTTGTCATCGCCTGTTCCGTAAACGATAAGCAGATTGCCTTTCAGATTTTCGGCAAACGTTATCGGAGAACCGTTCTTAAAACCCTCTTTGTTAGTCTCAGGCAGGCCCATAAAGCGTTCCTGGTAAATTGTATCGTAGTTTCTCTGGTTGGCGATAAACGCCACTGCTATACCGGTATGGTAAAGCTCCGGGTATCGAAACATAGCGTTAAGCGTCATCGAACCGCCGCCGCTCCATCCCCAGACACCAACCCTGTCAGCGTCAATAAACGGCCAGGTAGTTGTGATCTTCTTCACGGCCGCGGCTTGGTCTTTCGAGGCGAGTATGCCGATCTGGCCGTAGATACTTTTGCGCCACGCACGCCCTTTAGGAGCCGGAGTTCCGCGGTTATCGATGCTGACAACAATATAACCCTGCTCGGCGATCATCGAGTTCCAAAGATCCTTGCCGCCGCCCCAACTGTCACGAACTGTCTGGGCAGCCGGTTCGCCGTAAACATACACGAACAGCGGGTACTTCTTCTGCGGATCGAAGTGCGATGGCTTAATGCACCATCCGTCAAGTTCTACGCCTTCTCCGATATCAATTTTGAAAGGCTCTTTAAAACCGATTTTCAGGGCACTGACCTTTTCCCGAAGTTCTTTATTATCTTCAAGAACCCTCGCAACCGCGTGCCCCGGAAGATCGACCATCTCTATCATCGTCGGGCTTTTATAAGAAGAATAAGTATGGATCGCCCACCTGGCATCTTTGGAAATATTATAGCTGTGACTGCCGGGCTGATTAGCAGGCGTCAATCGTTCCGTTTTACCGCTGCCGTCCATCGTAGTCCGGTAGAGATACTTCTGTGTCGCGTCATCCGGAGAAGCGATGTAATAAACCCAGCCGCCCTTGCCGTCGATCTTCTGCACGCTAATAACGTCATACTCAACCGGCGTAAGCAGCTTGGTATCCTGACCGTCACCGGAGATCATATACATATGCCGCCAGCCGTCCCGCTCGCTCGTCCAGGTAAAGCTGCTGCCCTTGTCGAACCATTTCATATCATCATGAATGTCGATCCAGGCGTCGTCTTTTTCGGTAATTATCGTCTTAAGCGGCGTAGCGTTTACACCGCCCAGAAAACCGCTGGAAATTTCTGAAACCATAAGCTTGTTAGTATTCTGCAAACGGTTCATCCGCTGCAAAACGACCTTGTTTGTATCCGGTATCCAGCTCATCTTGGGGATATAATTATTTCGCAGATCGTCGTTCGTGTCGAGCCACTTCGTCCTGCCTCCCTTAACGCTGACAACACCGACCTTAACTGCCGAGTTAGTCGTACCTACCTTCGGATACTGATAACTCATGATCGTCGGATAACGGTCCTCCGAGTCAGTGTAATTGATCAGCTGAAATTCCTTAACGCCTGAACTGTCAAAATTAAAGTAAGCGATATATTTGCCGTCCGGACTAAAGCTAAACCCGTCACGAAGTCCGAACTCCTCTTCATAAACCCAGTCGGAGGTTCCGTTGATTATCGTATCCGAGCCGGTTCTGGTGAGACGCTTGACACGCATAGTCTTAAGGTTCTGAACGTAAATATCCCTCTTGTAGACATAACCTACGCTCTTACCGTCCGGGCTGAACTTGGCAAACATCATCATAGACTCTTCGGTGCCGGCGCCAAGCTGTTTCAGCCGCCCGCTGGCGATCTCATAAAGCCAGTAATCCCCCCGAGTCTCCTGCCGCCATACCCTTACACTGTTTGTATAGACAAGAAGCTTCGTACCGTCATCCGACCACTTGTAATCCTTGATCTCAAGCGGTTTGGTTTGACTTGTCGGGATCAGGCTGCTTGCCGATATAAGGATCTTACTGTCACCTGTCGCCGGATCGTTTTTTACGATGTCTTTGGCCTTATCATCATACCCGGCGGCTTCTTCAAGGGTAGTATACCCCGACCCGTCTTCCAGCCAGCGGATGGGACCAAATCCTTTGCTCTCAAAATCCTTAACTGTAAATATGCGATCAAGAGTAAGCCTGGCTGGATCGCCGGTATATTCTTTCTTTTCATCTTCCTTTTTCTCGTCAGCCTGCAATACCGGCGAAAAAAACATAATCCCCAAACCCAGTACAATACCAAATAAAATCTTGCCGTCAAATTTCATAAAAAACCTCAATCAAATATCAATACAAAATAGCCTCGGCCGACTTGCCCTGAGCCTGTCGAAGGGAAAGCCGAAACCTCAATTCGTAATTCGTAATTCTAAAACCTGCCGCAAGGCAGGTTTTAGCTAGCTAGCCAGTTCTTCTACTTCTTCGATGGTTTTCGGGATCGGTTTGCCTAAAAGCTTCCAGCCGTCTTCGGTTACGATCACATCATCTTCCAGACGCACCCCTCCGAAATCCCTGTATTCTTCGACCTTGTCATAGTTAATAAAATCGGCCAGTTTATTTTCTGCTTTCCAGCGATTGATCAACTCCGGAATGAAATATATCCCAGGCTCAACCGTCATAACGTGCCCGACTTCCAGAGCCTTACCCATACGCAGCGAACGGAACCCGAACCTCTCGTCGCGTTTAATAGTATCGGTATACCCGACATATTGTTCGCCAAGATCTTCCATGTCGTGAACATCCAGACCCATCTGATGTCCCAATCCGCACTGGAAGAAAAGGGTTTGTGCACCTTGACGCGCAGCTTCTTTTGGATCGCCCTTCGTCAGGCCCAGACCGTTAAGCCCTTCAAGCAGCATCTCACCGGCAAGCATGTGAACATCGCGCCACTCTACTCCGGGCTTGACGGCGTCTATACATGTTTCCTGTGCCTTGAGGACGATATTGTAAATATCCTTCTGACGCGAAGTAAACTTGCCGCCGATCGGAATCGTACGAGTAACATCGCTAGAATAGTTCATCGCGGTCTCTGCACCTGAATCGTTTATCGCGATATCACCGGCCTTCATAAGATTGCCGTGATAATGGTTGTGCAAAGTCTCGCCGTGAATCGAAAAGATTATAGGGAACGAAATACGCCCATTCATCGACTGAGCAATACCATCGATAATCCCCGAAACCTCGTATTCATACATACCCGGCCGTGCTGCCTTCATCGCTCCAACGTGCATCGCATGGCAGATGTCCATCGAACGTTCCATCTCGGTAATCTCTTCGGCGGTTTTAATCTCACGCTGTGCGGCGACTGCCTTGATAAGTTCAACCGAAACACATTTACCAATCTCAGCGACCGGAATCGAAAGCAGTTTTTCAAGCCTGATAACATTCTCTGCGCGGTACTGTGGCAGGTAATGAACTTTTCTGTCCTGCCCGGCGGCACCGGCGAGAATATCGGCCAGTTTTGACTGCGGTGCGGTTTCGTTTACCCCTGCTTTCAAAGCGGTATCGCTCAAAGGCTCCTGCGGCCCAAGGAAGATAATGTCGGCCATAGTCGGCTCATCGGCAAAGATCATTTCCTGGCCCGAGTCAACATCGATAATCGCCGACACGCCCGGGAAATTCAGTCCGAAATAATAAAGGAACGAACTGTCCTGACGGAACAGGTACGTATTATCCTTGTAGTTCATCGGACTTTCTATATTGCCCGGGAAAAAGATAATACCCGAACCGACTGTCTCTTTAAGTGTTTTTCTTCGTTCAATATAAGTATTCGCTGTAAACATATTATTAAGCCTGTTCTGATGGGGTTTCGGATTGTTTGGTTTCATTCAATGCTTCCAGATTCTTTGTTAGCAAACTGACAACGATAAGACAAAGCACCGACAGGATGATCGCCGGCAATACGGCATCGAGGTCTCTTAAGAACTCGGAATTCTGAACAAATGGCAGGCTCGACCAGAACAATGCAACGACAACGCCGACAAGTATAGATGTAACCGACCCTGCCCTGGTAGCCCCTTTCCATACGATAGCGGCGACAACGCTCGGCGTAACCGACGCTCCATAAATCGTAAACGCGATCAGAGCCTTTTCGAAAAAGCCTGTCGATTCAGCAAACGCCCTGCTGACAAAGTAAGCGATAATACCAAACACAAGAACCATCGCACGGCTGAGGAAGAGCACTTTCTTTGAACTGGCCTTAGGGTTGATATAGTTAAGGTAAACGTCGTGGATAAACGTCGTAGAAGGTACGAGCAGGAACGAATTCGCTGTCGATGTGATAATGCCAATAACAGTAACCATAAACAGACACCCCAGCGGTATAGGCATAAAGTGCTTTGCCGCATAGATAAGGATGTACTTGCCGTTTTCCGGATCAGGAACTTTACTTGCGATCATAAACGCACAGAAGATGATCAGCAATTCGATGATCAGTGCGGCAAAGATCATGACTGTAACAGCCGATTTGGCACCCTTTGCGCTCTTACTCGCAAAGATCCTCTGGTACTGGTTAGCGTCACCGAGCACAAGCAGGAACACAGGCAGACAGTAGTTAATGATCTTGACGGGCTTAAATATCGCCGGGCTGAAGAAGTTAAGGTGATCAGGCCTGTCGCCCATCGCCGTATAAGCAGCCGAAATGCCTGCCCAGCCTCCGCACTCGAACCAGTAGATAATACAGGCAGCTATCATAACAACCGTGATCAAAGAACCGGTAACAATATCGGCATACGCCAGAGACATAAGACCGGCAAGCATAGTATAAACAGTAATAAATACAGCCGCGATAATAGTAGCCTTGATAGCAGTAAGTTTTGGCTCTACCAATTCCAGTTTACCGTTTGCCGGCATCGAACTGATCGTATAAGTGTCACCTTTAAGCGTTTCAGGCTTTACTTTAATTCTGGCATAGTTGCCCGGTTTTATCGCGACAGAATTATCAACTTCAAGAAGATCTTCTGCGGCCTTGATCACATTTTCGGCATCAATAACACCAATCCTGTAATCAACGACCGTTGCATCCGCAGCACTTTGCTTGGGCACAAAACTGATCTGATCCTGACCGGTCCATCCTTCTTTAGGATTGTAGATAACTCTTCCCTTGCGAAGCTGAAAGTCCGTAAGTTGATCACCGGCTTTGAGCATGACCGGATCCTTGTCACCAGTAATAACCTCCAGTACCGCACCGCCTGCGTTGAACTGGTAACTTACGATAACCATGTAAGCAATAATAAGAGAGACAACCGAAAGTGACCGTGCAGTCTGACCGAAACGGCCTCCTATGATTTCAGGAACTGTGCTAGCCTCGATACTGCGAGCTCTCGATGCAATCATTGCAAGAAGGATCATACCAATAAAAGTACCAATCGGAAGAATAAGTGCCGAAACACCGACCTGGTATGTCTTTTCCGCATTACCGACGATGGAACCGGTACCGATCCATACGGCGAGCATGGTGCAAACCATGATCCAAGGCGAAAGCGAACGGCCTGCAACGGCGAAATCTTCCTCGTTCTTAACCGAACGCGACTTATAAACTCCGATACAACCAAGCAAGATCAAATAAGCGATGATACTGGCAAAATAAATCATATTCTTCCTTTCAACTGTCTAGTAAAATCGAGGGTTCTCATAGAAATGACAAAAAGCCGAAAAAGGCCTGTATATTTCCATGTTAATGCAAAATAGTGCTAATTTCGGACAATATGCCTTTTAATCAGCAAATTGTCAAGGGATATATTTACCCCAGGTCCAAAAAAAAGGGCCGCATGCTGTTAAGCACACGACCCAAAAAGTTTATAAAATATTCAATTATACCGGCACTGAGGTTAAGCGGAACAAAATCCACTGCTTAGAACCGAATTCTGATCCAAAACCATGCTCATCCCGATCAATCGGGAATCTGCATCGTACTAATTGCCCTTTGCGTCCAGAGCCTTCTTGAGACCGTCATTTTCACGACGCGTAGCCTCAAGATCAAACACCAAATATTTGACGCTAACCCTCAGACAATCGAGGGATTCCTGTAGACGTTCAACGCTCTTTGTAAGCTTTCTATGACTCTGACCGGTCTTTTTTGCCAGATCCAATAATCGTGCCTTGTTCGGCGACGGCACAGTCCCGATCTCTTTTACCAGTTCATTAATACGTTCTTCGAATACGGCATCATCCATAGTGAACCCCTCAATTAAAGAAAATTACAAATAAAAACTGACTGAATCAAACAATCTCCGGTAACGGGACAGTTATAAATCCGAGCAGTCTTGCAAATAATAAACCCCAGATACATTGAAACACAATCAAAACCCCCATGGTTGTTGATCTTTAACTAACCTAAACGAGCACAAAATTCATCGCCTGAAAATAACATCAAACCGCATAAGACATGCTTAATCTTGTCTCTCGTGCGTTACGACTATTATACCACGCAACGCCCCTGAATTCAATCAAAACGCCTCCAACCGTCCCAATAAAGCCTATTTACGCCGATTAAACACTGTCAATGCTGCTATTATAGGCTCTCGTGAAAACTTTTTTCTGTCGAAAAAGGCCTCCGCATCCAAATAGATTGTAAAAATTGCCACAGGAAGCAAACCAAACGTCATGTTATCAAAATTTTAATATATACAAATTATGCGCTTTTCCGCAAACATTCCGGATACTGCTGCAGTATCACAAGCAAAAGACCAGGAGGCAAATAAGCCGATGAACAACGTCCCCTTACCCCTCTCTGTAAATTGTTAACTATAATATCCGCATATTTTGCAGTAAATCTAAACAGCGAGAAACTGTAAGGAAAACCAAATGAAAATTTTATTCGTAAGCCCTGACCGCCCGGACACATTCTGGAACCTAAAATACGCCCTCAAATGCCTCTCCAGAAAATCTATACTTCCGCCGCTTGGCCTGCTGACAGTCGCCGGAATGCTGCCGGAAAAATGGGAAAAAAAATTGATAGACCTGAACATCGAAAAACTGACAGACAAAGACATTCTCTGGGCAGACTACGTGTTCATCAGCGCAATGCATATCCAGAAAGACTCCCTCCTGGAAATAGCCGAAAGGTGCAGACAACTTGGCGTAAAGACCATCGGAGGCGGACCGATCTTCCGGACCGGCCAGGTGCTCTACCCGCAGATCGACCACGTCGTCTACGGAGAAGCCGAAAACACCATAGCCGAGCTAATAAACGACATCGAAAATCATACACTCAAACCCACATACTCCTGCGAAAACTGGGCGGACCTGACCACGACCCCTTTGCCGCTCTGGAGCCTGGTCAAAATGAAAAAATATGCCTCAATGTGCATACAGTACTCAAGAGGCTGCCCGTTCGGATGCGACTTCTGCGACGTAACCGAGTTGTTCGGAAACAGGATGCGCCTGAAAGACTCCACGCAGATCATCGCCGAACTTGATGCCCTAAACGACCTCGGCTGGAAAGGAGCTATCTTCCTGGTCGATGACAATTTCATCGGTAACAAACGACAACTTAAAGACGAACTTCTGCCTGCAATGATAGATTGGATGAAGGCACACAAACACCCCTTCAACTTCAACACACAGGTATCCATCAACGTAGCTGACGATGAAGAGCTAATGAACATGCTATCCGACGCCGGCTTCGACACGGTTTTCATAGGCATTGAATCAAGCGATCAAGAGGCCCTGGAAGAATGCAATAAAAAGCAAAACACAAATAGAAACCTCGTCGAATGCATTCAGAAAATCCAGCGTTTTGGCTTGCAGGTACAGGCAGGCTTCATTCTGGGCTTCGACAGCGACAAGCCCTCTGTCTTTGAGAAAATGGCAGATTTCATTCAGAATAGCGGAATAGGCACTGCCATGGTGGGCCTGCTAAACGCCCCCAGAGACACCAGACTATATCAGCGCCTGAAAAATGAAAACAGGATAATAGAAGACTCCTCCGGCGACAATACCGACTGCTCGCTAAACTTCATACCGAAAATGGACCCGGGAATTCTAGTTGAAGGGTACAGATCGGTAGTAGAGACGATTTATAAGCCCAAAAACTACTACAAAACGGTGCGAACATTCCTGAAAAACTACCGGCCGCCAAAAGAAAAACCGCCGGTAAGACTCAAAGAAATTAAAATACTGGCAAGATCAATGTGGAAAATAGGTATTGTCGGTAAAGGCAGAACTCATTTCTGGAGACTGATGATATGGTCACTCTTTAATTGCCCGGAAAACTTCAATTTAGCCATAGTACAGGCCATTTACGGATTCCACTTTAGAAAAGTATTCACAAAATAGCTACTCGGCGGACAATCCGTAAAACCCTGTTATGTCGGCATCCTGCCGACATTTGAGGTTGTCTTCAAACCAACATCACACCTGCCTTCTGAAGGTACGTTGATTTGGTATTTTTTATTTGAGCAAAGATTTATCAATACTGGACTATTCCGAAAAACCATAATAATTATGCTCACGCAGCTATAAAAATTCGCTCACCCGTATTTTGGGCACCGGGATTTTTTAGTGGAATTATCAGGAAATAATGACGATATTGTTATGTTCGGTCAGAAAATACCGTTTCTGCCCGTTGAGCTAACCGTATTTATTTGGTATTTGCCCAGAAAGGCCATAATGGACCCGGTAACCCAGTTACATCAGATTTGGGATTCTTTTGCGTTTACCCGGTTGCTCAGGACATTCCGCATGTCCGTTAGTCCGGCAAAATTACTCATCGCAATGATGGCTATTGTGCTGATAACCGCCTTCGGCTGGCTGATGGACTCCGTAACAGTAGCGACCCAAAACACATTATCCGGCAAGAAAACGATGATGCCCGGCGCAGATTCGATCGCCGAATACGGAACTCCCGCCCAGTGGCCAATATTTAAAGAGAAAGCTCTGACATTTCGAGTACTTGAAGGTTTTAGCGAAACAAGAGGCGTTTTTGCAACTCTCTGGAATATTACGACAGCGCGATTTCATGCCGCCGTCATTTCATTTGTAACATTAAAGCCATTTGACGGCCTCGATAATCTCTGGCTATGCGTAACATCGCTCCATTGGGCAATAAAATTCCATCCCATCTATTCTGTCATCTTCCTTACATTTGTAATAGTTGTAATGTCTTTTTCCGGCGGTGCGATCTGCAGACTTGCCGCACTGGAATTTGCAAGGGGCGAAAAACCCGGATTAACCGAAGCAATGAAATTCAGTTGGCAAAAACTCGGAGGCTTTATAACCGCACCGGCAATACCGATTACAATTATGGTCGTCGCCGGGGCATTCATCGTAATTCTCGGACTTGCCGGAAACATACCCGTGGCGGGAAAATTCATTATGGCTCTCGGTATACCTGTCGGCCTGGTAATCGGGCTGATTATATCACTTTTCCTGGTTGGAACGATTATAGGGTTTAACATAATGACTCCGGCGATCGCATACGAAGGAAGCAACGGATTCGACGCCATAAGCAGATCCTTCGCCTATGTCTTTGCTCACCCTTGGGCAGTGACATTTTACGGAATACTTGCTTCAATATACGGGGCAGTTTCATATTTATTCGTAAGATCATTCGCGTTCCTGCTTTTGTTGATAACATACACTCTAGTCAATATAGGACTAAACAACGACGGGAACGGGGCCATGCTCGAAAAAATATGGGCAAAACCGGAATTCTTCAACCTGCTTAGAGAAAACCCCGATCTATCCTTAACTAAAATGGAACTTGCGACTTCTTTAATTATCAACACATCTATCCTTACTGTCGTCGCCTTGCTGATAGCTTTTGTATTTAGCTTTTATTATTGCTCATGGACTATAATCTACGCACTAATGCGAGAGAAAGTAGACAAAACTCCATCTGATCAGATATATATTCATCTTGACCAGGTCAGGGATTAGCCGTTAACTGCATACTCCCGGGCTAAAGCCAGTCTTAAACCAGGCACTTGCCTCTGAGGCCCTGCAAAGAATATTGAAAGCGGCTGTTAGTTGCCGGATTTAAAAAACAAATATTGACAAAATAATTAATTATGGTATACTTGTATACTTCGTAAACTCTGGAAACGCAATACTTTATAGCCTAAACATATGCCTGAATCAAACGAAAAAAAAATAGCCGCTCCCGAAGACGGCAACTCCGTAGAAACGTCAAAAAGAACGATAGAGTCACTTCTTCGCTACCGAAGATTCATCATCTTCAT
Organism: Phycisphaerae bacterium; assembly: GCA_021736615.1. The sequence continues at coordinate 17,981 of JAIPFN010000093.1, forward strand.
TGCGCACATACTCGCCTTCACCATATCACTTGGACTTTCTTTTTTACTAATACATAACATGCAGATAAAAAAGGACTGGTTAGTCTACCAGTATCCCTTTATGCTGCTGTTTATGGTGCCTATCAAACTGGTTGTATTCGGACTCTTCAGGCAATACAGCGGATGGTGGAGATATGTGGGCATCTCCGACCTGCTCGTCGTCGCTAAAGCATCCCTTATAAGCACAGCGATCATAGTCGCAGCCTGGTACATAGGTTGGCAGATAGAGTATGTTCAGCTCGGAATTAAAAAACTTGTCGGAATCGGCGACGGGATAATCCTGCTCGATTTCTTTATTACGGTTATGACGCTGTCCGGCCTGAGAATGGTTGTAAGATTATACCATGAAGAGTTCCGTCAGGAGAACCCCACAGGTCTTACCAGACTTCTAATTGTCGGTGCAGGTGACGCCGGTGAAGCCCTGCTTCGCGAAACCATGCGAATGAAAAATGCTCAATACGAGGTGATAGGCTTTGTCGACGACAACCCCAGAAAAATTGGCGTCAGAATACACGGACTAACCGTCCTGGGTACAACAAATCGACTTCTGGAAATATGCAAAAAACATAACGTCGAAGAAATCGCTATCGCCATCCCAAGCGCAAACCACAAACAACTGAGAAAAGTAATCCAGATATGCCAGGGAACAAAGATAAGATTCAGAACGGTCCCTTCGATCACCGACATCGCTTCGGGAAAACTGAGAGTTTCCCAGATAAGAGACGTCGCAATCGACGACCTGCTGGGCAGAGACGTTGTCGAACTGGACCTTGAATCCATCGAATCATTCCTCAGCAATAAGACCATTCTGGTTACCGGTGCCGGCGGATCGATCGGTTCGGAAATGTGCAGGCAGGTCTGCAAATTCGGGCCTAAACTGCTCCTGCTCGTTGAGCAAGCCGAAAACCCGCTATTCTTCATCGAACGCGAACTGAGAAAAGACTACCCGGACGTAAAAATGATGGCCCTGATACGGGACATCACAAACAGACCGAGAATACGGCAGGTCTTCGAAAAATACAAACCGCAGGTGGTTATACACGCCGCCGCGCACAAACACGTCCCGCTGATGGAAGAAAACCCCGGCGAGGCAATCGTCAATAATATAATGGGTTCAAAAAATATTTGCGACTGTGCGGCCGACTTCGGCGCAGACGACTTCGTAATGATCAGCACAGACAAAGCCGTCAACCCAACAAGTATAATGGGTTCGACAAAACGAATCGCCGAAATGTACGTCCAGTCCAAAAAGAGTGCCTCGGGCACTCATTTCACGACAGTACGATTTGGAAACGTCCTTGGCTCCAACGGCTCGGTAGTACCGATCTTCAACAAACAGATCGCCGCCGGCGGCCCTGTTACGGTGACCCACCCCGAAATGGAAAGATACTTCATGACCATACCCGAGGCCAGCCAGCTCGTTTTACAGGCGGCAACTCTCGGCAAAGGCGGCGAGATATTCGTACTCGACATGGGCGAACCGGTCAAGATCGTTCACCTGGCAAGGGAACTGATAACACTTAGCGGTTTCCGTCCCGACGAGGACATCGAAATAGTATTCTCCGGAATGAGACCCGGCGAAAAGCTCTTTGAGGAACTTTCCATCGAAGGCGAGGACATGCTCCCGACAAAGCACCCAAAGATCGCGGCATGGCAAAACAAACCCGTTGACAGAGATACCCTAAAGAAAACAATTGCCATGTTGCTCAGAACGGCAAAGACCCAAAACCACAATAAACTGGTAGAGATAATAAAGACAGTGATCCCGGAATACATCGGCGACAAACCAAACGGCAGCTAATTCAAATCCCCGATAAGCGGATATACCACCTTTGTTGAATTTAGTTTCCCGTAAAATTCACGCTAAAAAAAAACGATCAAAAACGATCATTTCTTGTAATTTCCTTACACTTTTTGCGAATTTATGAACTTTTTTGAACATTTCTGAGCGATTTAAAGTCCAGATTTGGCCAAAAACCACAGGTGGGAAATATCCACAATGTCCATTATCGTCGATATTTAATAAAAAACGGGATCATCCAAAGGACGATCCCGCTATAATTTCAAACATAAATCAAGACAATTATTACCGACCCATTTCATCTCTTGGGTGCGAACTATCGTAAACTTCCTTGATTTTTGAGGTTGTCAGGTGGGTGTAAACCTGTGTCGTCGAAAGTGACTGATGGCCGAGGAGTTCCTGAACGCTTCTGAGATCGGCACCGTTGTTAAGCATGTGCGTTGCGAAGCTGTGACGCAACGTATGCGGGCTGATAGCTGGGTCAAGACCGGCTTCTTTAAGGTATTTATCCATCTTACGGCGAACGCTTCTTACAGAGAGTCTCTTGCCGTGCTTGTTGGCAAACAAAACCTTACCATCAAAATTGCTGTCGTTAGCCATCCGCCTGTTTCGGAACTCGATGTAATGCTGTATAGACTGCAAAGCACTCGAACCGATCGGTGCGATGCGTTCTTTCTTACCTTTACCGCGAATGTGAATAACTTCGCCAAGGAAGTCGACATCGTCCATGTTCAAGGCAACAATCTCGCTGACTCTCATACCAGTACTATAGAGAACCTCAAGGATAGCTTTATCACGTGCACCGAGCCAGTTATTAATGGGAGGGGCACTGAGCAAGCGCTGAACCTCTTCATATTCGAGGAACTTGGGGAGTTTCTTTTCCTGCTTTGGAGTCTTAACGGTGGCGACAGGATTTGAATCTATATAATTTCGCCTTACCAAAAACTTGTAGAAACTGCGAAGCGTAGCTAGCTTGCGAGCGGTAGTAGACTTGGAGTACTGCTGCTCGTTAAGCTCGGCCATGAACCTTCTGACGGTATCTGTATCAACGGTCAGCAGCAGTTCTTTAAGGTCTACCCGGGTCTGCTCGGCAACGGCGGTTCCGCTATCTGATGCGGACGACCATGGATTACCTCCCGATCCGGATTGTCCGCCGTCATTACCCGGAGAATCGCTGCTCTTGACAATAAAACCGGAGAATTGACTCAGGTCGGCTCCGTAGCATTTCGCGGTATGCGGAGAGAAATGCTTTTCATAGGTCAAATAACTAATAAAATCCTGGATAAGTGTGCAGTCTGTCATATTCTTCTACTTTCTAAAATTAATTACGGCACATTTCTTATCCCTCCGCGACCCGACAGTCGCATAAGATAATCTATTTACATTTTAAAACTATTCACAATCAATAAATGATTGCATGGCGTCGGGCATATCCTTATGCAGAAGTTTATCTGCCTCGCCAATTAACGACTGAGTCAGCTTATAACTCAAAACCGCCGCGTCAAACCAGTCAAAGTCCGTATGTCTATCAGTCGCCTGATCTACAAGAGTATCCAGAAGTTCACCTTCGCTTCCTTTGTCATAACGAAAGATATACTTCTCTGCCCCCTTATTCAGAACTAACTGCTTTGTTTCCGTAGCCATATTTTTGAACCCTATAACAAGTCGAACTTAAAACTACTAACTCCATATAACCTTTTATCGGTCTTAACCCGATAATCTGAAATAATTTAATGTAATTTTATAAAAAATATTTCAATAGCGTAAGTTATGCCACAGGAAGAGTTATCGGTCTCTTAATAGCCAAGGGATAACTAAATAAGCAAAAAACCTGTTAATTCGCTTGAAAAAAGCACTTAAAAAAAAGAACAACCACAGGGATGTCCTATAATTGTTCTTTCGGCCAATAAAACCGTTAGACTTGAAAAAAAGAGATAAAAAACTCATTGTTGCGGTAAATTTACTTTGTTGGCTCAGCCGCCAAGCACGGAGTGACCAATGCCACCCGGCATTATTACTGCTGCTGCATTAAAATATAATAGACAACCCCACCCTTTTGCTCTGTTTCGACTAATCCTTTACTCTCCAGCGATGCCACCGCATGCTCGACGCTTGAACTGCTGACATTAAGCGACTGTGCCATTCCCTCAATACTGCATGGACGGCGTTTTAGCATATCCAATATCCTGTCGGCATCGGCATTAGCGGCATTGTGAGCCGCTTTGTTCGGAAATCCGGCAATTATCTCGCAACCAGATCCGATTTTTGCTGCAATTGCTGAAAGCTTTTCCTGCGATACCGCTTTTGCGGACTTGTCGGCGGTTGGCCGGACGGCGGTATTTATTTGAATCTTATCAGGGCTGATACCGGCGATTACCCGGGACATCTTTTCGACCTGCTCATCTGAAGTGTTTACCCCGTCGCAAAAGAAAACCTCCAGCCATATCTGCCCCTTGTATTCTGCCCTGAATGCGGCAAGGCCATCAACAAGGGATTTAAAAGTCAAGTCGGCATGCGGACAGTTCATTGCCCTGAAAGTATCATCATCTCCGGCATCGAGGGAGGGCATTACCGCGTCGGCTCTGCTGATATCTGCTCGCACATGAGGGTCGTTGAGCAAAGTACCGTTTGTGATCACCGCGACAGGAATATCTGTCATCGCTTTGATCCGGTCGATCAATCGGCCAATATCGGAGTTTAAAGTCGGCTCACCGGAACCGCTGATCGTTATGAAATCAGCTTCTAACCCGCCGGCGAGTTTATCTTTAATCTCGGCAGCGACAAGTTCGACATCGACATACGGCTTACGCTCGGTGGTAGTAACGCCGTTTACACCAAGCTGGCAATAAATACAATTCTGCGTGCATGTCTTAAGAGGTACAATATCAACCCCAAGACTGCGGCCTAGCCGACGTGAAGGTACAGGCCCAAAGATATATTTGTATTTTTTAGTATCACTCATTATCGATTTCCTTATTGGGAGCTTTTTTGGCACCCACAAGGGATTGTTCCTACGGTTTGTTTACAACCGTAAAAATCGCCGAGCAATCTGAAACCAGATCATTGATCCACGCAGTCGGTATCATGCATGCTGCGTCACATTTGGCGTTATCCGGGTCTGGGTGGATTTCCATGAACAGCCCGTTTGCGCCGGCGGCAACTGCTGCTCTTGCCAGTACCGGCGTCAATGGTCTGGCTCCGCCGCTCATACCGCCGAGTCCGCCGGGCTGCTGGGTACTGTGGGTCGCGTCAAAAATGACCGGACATCCAAGCCCTTTCATAATCGGAAAGCCGCCAAAATCGTTTACGAGTCGATTGTAACCGAAAAATGTCCCGCGCTCTGTCAGCATTATCTTTTCGTTGCCGGAGGCGCGAACCTTGCCAACAACATTTGTCATCTCTTCGGGAGAGACAAACTGGCCCTTTTTGACGCTGATGGGTTTGCCCGTCTTTGCGCAGGCGGCAAGAAGATCAGTCTGCCTGCAAAGAAATGCCGGTATCTGCAAACAGTCTACAACGTCGGCAACGGGGGCGGCCTGTTCGGGAAGATGAACATCGGTCATCACGGGCAAACCTGTTTCCTTGCGAATCTTTGCCAGTATCTCAAGACCCTTTTCCATGCCCGGGCCTCGATAGCTGGTTATGGACGAACGGTTAGCTTTATCGAAGCTGCCCTTAAAGACCATCGGCACGCCGGCAGCCTTTCGCACCTCGAGCAGCGTCTGTGCAACTTCCATACAAAGGTCAAAGCTCTCGATCACACAAGGGCCTGCGATAACAAAAAGTCCCTCGTCAAAACCTACAGGAACATCACCAATATTAAACAAACTCATAAAAACTTTCCTAAATTTTGATTTTTAATTCTTGATTTTTAATCACTCTTGTCCAAGATAAAGCTTTGGTCAAGAGTCCGTAAGTAGTAAGTCGTGAGTCGTAAGTCGGAATATTGGTAAATTTTGCTTTATTTGGCGTGTTTTGTTGGTTTGATTTTTTAGGTCAGCATTATAATGTAACCTGTTTTTGAACCTTGCAAAACCTGCCTTAAGAGCATTGATTTTATACATTTAAGCTACTTTCTTATTGAAAAACTAAATTGTTTTGGACAGCAATGATTTTTGATCTACCTACCCGATCATCCGGATTAGCCGTGTCCGTATGCCTGCCGGTCTGGCGTTTGGCGGAACGAGCACATTGACGGCTTGCGGGATCACTTCGATCTTCATCGGCGTACCCGGGCCGGGATCGCCGTCGATCTCGCAATCAACCACTTTGCCCCCCCTGGCGGTAAGCTCGATCTTTTTGCCCTGACGATAGACCACGTCGGGCCGCCGAGTATGCAGTTTGAAAAGTGTCATCATCGCATGCTTAAAAAGCCTGAGCATTGACCCGCACCTGTATACACACACATCAAGCAGCCCATCGCCAAAATCGGCGGACCTTAAAATCTGAAGTCCGATGGCATACCTTGAGATATTGCCGACAAACACCATACTCCGGCCGTCAAAAACTTCCTCGTCATCGACGACAACCTTCATCTTTGGAAACTCATGACTCCAGAAGGTCCGCCAGATCGGCCAGAAATAGTCAAGGTGATTTATATGGCCGAAACGCTTAGCACTAACGCGTTTTACGACTTCACCGTCGAATCCAAAGCCGGCGATGGACGTAAAACACTTGCCGTTTGCACTGCCGAGGTCGAGAGGTTTTATGCAATCACCCTCGAAAGCCTTGATCGTCGTCTCTACCTTTTCATTGAAGCCAAGTTCGTTGGCAAGGAGGTTTTCCGTACCGGCCGGAATCACAAGCAGAGGCGTGTCGCTGCCTTCAAGGCCGTGGGCGATCTCACGCAGCGTGCCGTCGCCGCCGCAGCCGACAACGAGTTTGCACTCGAAATCGACAGCCGACTTAGTCGCCAGTTCGCAGGCATGGGCAAGCGATTCGGTAAAGTGCGTCCTGACCTCGACGCCTTTATCAAGCAGATATTCCTTAAACTTCGTGACCAGGTTCTTGGCACTGGAGGCACCGGACTTGGGGTTTACTATATATGAGACATATCCTTCTTTAATTTCCATCGGTAAAAATCACCTCTTTATCTTTAATTCCAAGCTCTTTGAGCTTATTTTTGATCAGCCGGGCATAACCGTCATCGATATGCTCAAGCCCCGAAAGCGACAAAGCCTCCAGAACCTTACTGATCTTATCGGCATTTTCGCCTTCAACCTCTACAAAGGTCCCAAGCAGCGGCAGCTCATCAAGACACACTTCGCAGTCGCCATACAGCCATATATCGCGTTTCTTTTCTATAACGATATTCTTTTTCATTCCCAAAGCAAGAAGTATTTGCGACATAAAGTCAAATTCGCCGACAGTCGTTTCGATCTCCTGACGCGATTTAAACGGGTTATCCTCCCTCGGGCCTTTGTAGGTGACGATCACTTTTTCGCCTTCATCGCCGATCTGCCGGCGGATGCGAAGCCCGCGATCAGCAGTTTTAAGCTCATCGCCTGCAAAGTCGAAATAGGCATCGCGAAGCAAAAAGCTGCCGACAAACTCGGCGCCAATCTCCCCAAGCCGCGCAATAACATCAGCGTGCGAGTCAACCTTTACTTTGCATTCAATTTCATGATCCATATAGTACGCCTATTTATTCTTCAAAGAAACAAGTTTAACGTCAAATGAAACGGTTGCTTAGAATTACCGGAAAACCGCAAGGCTGAGAAATTACAAATACAGCTGAGTCTGGTTTTTGAAGTAAAGTTTGGCGGCCAACAACTTTACCTTCATATTCTGCGTCAATTTCGACATCATTGACAAAGCTGCTGTCAGTAGAATCGACAAATATAAATGTATACCTAACTATAAAAGCTCCGTCACCTTCAGGACCCAACAATCCAAAATAGTCAGCACTCAGAACTAGTGCAATAAGAACTAGAACTGTCGAAATAACACGCCTTGCTTTCGTAGCCAATCCTTTCAAATAGTTTGTGCCAATGGCAGTTTCATTTAATATGCCAGGCCACTACAAGATATTTGACATCAATATCTATTGGTGGCGTTTTATCGGGGAGCTTGCGCTCCCTCGCTTTTAGGGTTACGCGATAATGTCGGCATCCTGCCGACATTGATGTTGGCTGGAAGCCAACATCACGTTTTAGTTTGCTACGATATTAACCAGCCTGGACTTGATTACGATTACCTTTCTGATCGTTTTGCCTTCTATGGCGGACTGGACCTTTTCGGATGCGAGGGCCTTTTCCTTGATGTCATCTTCGGTTGCGTCGGCGGCTACTACGATTTTGTCCTTGATCTTGCCTAGTACCTGGACGGCTAGCTCGAGTTCTTTTTCTTTTACAAGTTCTTCGTCGAACTGGGGCCATGGGTGATATGCAAGCTGGTCTGAAGCCCCAAGTTTTTGCCATAGTTCTTCGCAGAGGTGCGGAGCGAACGGTGAAAGGACTTTTACAAAATCCTCGACTACCGATTTCGGGCGAACCTTTAGTTTGCCTATGTGATTTATACAGATCATCATCTGACTAATAGCGGTATTAAAGGCAAATCCCTCGACATCGCCGCCGACCTTCTTGATCGTCTGGTGGAGCAAACGCAGGGTCTCTTCGTCGGCCTGTGCGTCCTGGATAGCCGGGACAACCTCACCTGTGTCGGCATCGACAACAGCACGCCATACCTTATTAAGGAATCGGTGAACACCTTCTACGCCGGACATGTTCCAGGGCTTTGACGCTTCCAGCGGGCCCATAAACATTTCATACAAACGCAGCGAATCGGCACCGAAATCATTGACAACATCGTCCGGGTTGACAACGTTACCGCGCGACTTGCTCATCTTCTGGTTGTCTTCGCCGAGGATCATACCCTGGTTGATCAGTTTGGTGAACGGCTCTGGAGCCTCGACATAGCCGAGATCGTAAAGCAGTTTGTGCCAGAAGCGAGAATAGAGCAGATGCAGCACGGCGTGTTCGGCGCCGCCGATATAGACATCTACCGGCAGCCAGTACTTTTCGTTTTCCGGGTCGAATGCTTTGTCGTTATTTTCAGGGTCGGTGTAACGCAGGTAATACCAGCAGCTTCCGGCCCACTGGGGCATAGTATTGGTCTCGCGTTTGCCTTTGGTGCCATCGGGCAAGGTAACATTAACCCACTCGGTCACCTTGGCAAGCGGAGGCTCACCTGTACCGCAGGGCTTATAGTCTTCGACCTCGGGCAAACGCAAGGGAAGCTCGGATTCGTCCAGAGCGATACGCCGGCCGTCTTCGGCATGGATGATCGGGAAAGGCTCGCCCCAATACCGCTGGCGGCTGAA
>JAIPFN010000094.1 GCA_021736615.1 Phycisphaerae bacterium
CCGCCATATCTGCGTCCGCGTCGGAACCGACATATACGTGGCAGATACCGTCGGCGTGGCCCATTACCGGGATCGTGGTGTTTTTCATAATGGGCTGGACGAACTCATTGCTGCGGCGTGGTACGTGAAGGTCGCTGTACTTGTCCATGTTGAGCATGGCGGTTACGTCGTCGCGCGTTTCGAGCAGTCCGAGCCAGCCGGCGGGCAAGCCGGTTTTTACGGCGGCTTCGCTGATGATGTCTGCCAGGACGCGGTTGGTTCGTTTCGCTTCGCTGCCGCCTTTTAGCAGTACGGAGTTTCCGCTTTTAAGACACAGCGTCGATATCTGAACAAGAGCATCCGGCCGCGATTCGAATATCACGCCAACCACGCCGATAGGGCAGCTGACCTTGTAAAGTTCCAGGCCTTTGTCAAGTTCTCTGGCCTCGAGAGTCTTGCCTACCGGTTCTTCGAGCTTGATAAGGCTTTCAATACCTGCGCATACATCGGCGATCTTGCTCTCGTCGAATTTCAGCCGTTTAACCAGCGGGGCGGCGGTGTTGTCTTTTGCCGCATCGGCCAGGTCCAGTTCGTTTTCGGCGATGATCCTTTCCGAGTTCGCCTTGAGAGCATCGGCAACGGCGGCAAGGGCGGTGTTCTTGACCTCGCCGTCAAGCGGGGCCATAAGGATAGAGGCGGCCTTGGCGTTTTTAGATATTTCGGTAATACTCATTTACTTGCTCCGATGGAGTGCTATTTAGATATATATCGTATATATCGGGGTGGATTTTAACAAACTACAGCTTTTTTGGCAAATGTTCTGTTTTGGCGGGGATTGAGGTGCGGCGGGGCGGGGTTATGTGTTTTTTTGGGTGTGAGTCAATGCCGCTGATTTTGGTTCTTTATATCCGCGAAAAATGGCGTGTTATGTCAGTGTTTTGGCGTGTCTTTCAAAAGTGAATCTTTAGATGTCTGCAATGTCCATTTATATTCACTGTTTACGGGCCGTTGGTGGGGCTTTTAGATTAGTGCTTAATGTGGGTCTTTTGTAAGTGTATTTTTGTGGTTTTTGCTGTTTTTTTTGGTTTGAGATTTGGATGTATCATGGGTAGGGATTTGCTCGTTTGGGGATGCCGGCGAAAGTGCTTTGAATTTGTGTTGCGGGTGTTTATAGAGCTTTCTATTGATTTGGTTAAAATATCCTATATTTTCTGTTGACATCGCATTGTTGTTTTCGTATATTTCTACGTCTTCGTTACAAGACGTGACGCGGGTGTAGCTTAGTGGTAAAGCCCCAGCCTTCCAAGCTGATTACGCGGGTTCGATTCCCGCCACCCGCTTTTTTTTATGCGCACCTGCAAAAATACTCATTTCCAGATATAAATCACCAATATCAAATTTCTCTTGCGTTGACTCACTATTATTGCTATCCTTTAACTAAAATAGACTATTTATAGGTGATTTGATACTGTCCTCTATTGTATTACACAGGAGTAAATATGAATAATTACAGGCTGATCAATATTGTCTTTATAGTGCTTGCTTTTCTCATCGCTGTAGCTTCTGGTGATGAATTAGACGATCATCACAAGGCGAAAGAGGCGTTGCAAGGATATGCCCCTGAATTGCAGAAGCTTAGTCAGGCTCACCCGGATGATCTGGAAATTCAAATAGGCATTGCAAATCTGATTCGGGGCAATCGTCTCGGTGTTCAGGGAATTAATTGGGAGCGTGAGCAATTCGAAAAAATACTGGTGATTGATCCCGATAATCTGTATGCTAATGCGGTATTGGCACGAATCCGGGCATGCAATTATGCAGGTAAATTAAGCCTTCTGAGTTCATTGGAACGTATGATCGATAACACTAAGCAGCGAGGAGTGGACAAACTGCGGCTGACAAGCACCCGTCAGTTCTCTGGGTACCTCAATGACTATGCTCAAGAAATAAAGCCTACTCACGGTAAAAAAGGCCATTTCGCACCATACTTTGTTATTGACTTTGATGTCGCCCGAAAAGTGCTTCGTGAAAAACTCCATGCCGAATCCGTTCCTGTTCTGAAGATGCTTGATGAGACGGAAGTTAAAGATCCGGACAATGCGATCTACGATTATCTGAGGGCACGAATCTATTACGAGCTGGGTAATATCGAGGCGGCTCTGGCAGCTATGGAAAAGGGGTCACAGAAGAAATACCTGGAGCAATATATTAAACAAGCCGAACTGGCAGAGCGGCGGGTTCTGGATGAAATAGATTTTCCTCAAAACATGAGGGTCTATGTGAGCGGGGCTCGTGTACAATTCATAAGCGTTATCGGGGACATTTGGGAAAAAGACTCCAGCAGGCTGAATTTGAAAAAGGGACTTGGGGACATTGCTGCAGAATATGAATCTCAAGGCAATCTGAAAAAAGCAGATAAGGTCTACAAAGTATTTACCAAAGCATTTGAACAATGCGAACCCGAGATATATATCCCGCGGGATGTATTCATGAAAAATGTTCATAAAAAAATTGATAAGTATAGAGTGCGCCCGAAGAAAGATACCGGTGATAACTAAAGTCTACGGGAGTATTTTTCGGGAGGACAAATAAAGGTTCCAGAAATCTTTTAGTTATCTTTTTACTAAAAATAGAATATTGATAGCCGATTCAATAGGTGACTGTCTATTGTTCAAGAAAAGTACCATGGCAAAATGGCGATTAAAAATCCAGACAGAGTTACCCGAAGTCTTTAAAGAGGTGCAAGAGGACGGCTGGGAATTTTCGCAGGCACATGCTTTTAGCTGCATGAGAGATGTCTATCAAAAGAGCATAAAGCAACGCAACATGGAATTAACGAAAAGGGTCATACAGTTAACCAGCTGGGTTATTGAGGAAGGCAGAGATGATATGAAAAGCATTCTGGGTGCCTGTTTTGTTGAGCATATCTATGACAATTTAAACCGGGAAGATGTCAGGCACTTACAACCATTATTGCAAAATTCGGCATTACTCAGGTACAGCAAAACAATTCCCCTTTGCAGCTATCCCGAGAAAACTTAAAGGGAAATTCAAAGGAACCGCCGAATTAAGGTTAAATAAAGGTTCCAGGAACCCTTTTAGTTGTCTCCTCCGAAACGACCTTTTTTATCAGAAATTTATTTCGTGAAAGTTTCAGCTGGAAATCGTAGAATGTGTTAAGTTTGTAAAAGATAAGGCTTAATAATAATCGGTTGGGAATACATGAAACGATCCAGCGGGATACTTTTGCATATTAGTTCTTTGGATTCGGGGTTTGGGGTTGGTGACCTTGGGCCTTGTGCTTTTGGGTTTGCTGATTTTCTTGCCCGGACCGGGCAGGCCTGCTGGCAGGTGCTTCCTATCCATCCGCCGACGGTCAACTCTCTGCATTGTCCGTATAGTGCCGTTTCCGCCTTTGCAGGCGATCCGCTTTATATCAGCCCAAAGCTGCTCCATCGCGACGGCTTGCTAACCAGACAGGACATTACAGACGTTCCGAAATTTCCTGCCGGACGCGTAGACTATACCCGCGCCGATTCGTTCAAGCGGCGTCTCTTAAAGAGGGCGTATAAGGCATTCAAAACAAGAAAGGACACCGCGTTCGAGGCGTTTTGCGACGAGCACTCCGCCTGGCTGGACGATTACGCTTTGTTTATGGTCCTTCGGGATAAGTTCAACACGGGCTTCTGGAACCAGTGGCCCAAAGAGCTTGCCTGCCGTGATAGTGCCGCCATTGCCAAAGCCGAAAAAACATTTGCCGCCGAAATCGCCGAGCGGAAGTTCTATCAGTACATATTCTTTAAGCAGTGGCACTCGCTCAAGGCCCACTGCAATAAACGCGGCGTTAAGATCATCGGTGACGTCCCGATCTATGTCGCCTTCGACAGTGCAGACGTCTGGGCAAACCAGGGAATTTTCAAACTCTCGAAAACCGGCAAGCCGCTGTTTGTTACCGGAACCCCGCCGGACGGTTTCTGCAAGACGGGCCAGCTCTGGGGCAATCCTGTCTATGACTGGAAAGCTCTCAAAAAGGTGGACTTCAAATGGTGGATCGACCGCATCGGCCATGAGCTTTCGATGTTCGGCCTTGTGCGGATAGACCATTTCCGCGGGCTGATCGCGTTCTGGCAGGTACCGGCGAGCAATAAAACTGCCAAAAAGGGAAGGTGGGTGCGAACTCCCAAAGACAGCTTCCTAGGCAAAGTGTTTAAGGAATTCTCGAAGGATTCGATCATCGTTGAGGACCTCGGCGTTATCACCCCGGCGGTCAGAAGGACAGTCGACGAGTACAAGCTCCGCGGGATGAAGATATTGCAGTGGTCCACCGGCGGCGGGGCGGCGGGCAACGAACACGACCTGAAAAACCATATCAAACGCTGCGCAGCGTATACCGGCACGCACGATAACAATACGCTCATGGGGTGGCTGGAGACCGAGGCAAGCGAGTCGCAGAAACAGTCTCTGTTGACAGCCGTCCACGCAGCACCGTCAGATACGGATATTCACTTCAAGATCATTGAGTACCTGATGACTTCCCGGGCCGATCTGGCAATAATCCCAATGCAGGACATACTCGGTCTGGGCGGTGATTGCCGGATGAACCTGCCCGGTACGGTCGAGGGCAACTGGCAGTGGCAGATGACTGCCAGGCAGATCAAGCCGTCGGTATCCAGCCGGCTCAAGATAATCACAAAAAAGACAAACAGGGCGTGAGGCTTTCCCGCGGATTCGGGTTCATGTAAACCGCGAAAAACTACACCTTTACTACACCGTTATTACACCGCTTTTTCGTTTGCAAGATTTTGAATATCCACTATGCCCTCTGTCTGTATTGTTTTTGAATTATTAGGGCAGTTTTTTTAAGCCTTGCATTTAGGCGAAGTCAGAACATGTGCTTTGTTGCATTTCAGGATGTTTTTTATTGCTTAAGATTTGCCTGTATTCTCACTCTAGTTATTGGCTATTGGTGTCGAGGAAATCCTTTCTCCGGACAATGATTTTCCTTGAAATTAGATGCTGGAATTGGTACAATTGTTTGTATCTTTAGTGGTTGCGTTGTCGCAGCAGGGTCAAAAGCATTCGACAATGGGGGTTGTCAGATTCGTGAATTGCCTGGCTTAAATGTGTATCTAGTTGTTTTTGGGGTGAATTTTATGAAGAAGTTAGTATTGGTTTTTCTGGTTTTTCTGTCGGTTAGTTCAATGGTTTTCGGCGCATGTCTGTCAGCGGATCTTACCGGTGATTGTTTTGTCGATCTGGAAGATTTTGCCGTTCTTGCCGGATGGTGGATGGAAACTTGCGACGCCCCCAATAACTGGTGCGACTGGGCGGATTACGATCTGTCCGGCACGGTTGACACCGGCGATCTTGCAATATTTACCGCCGACTGGTTGAAGAACGATGCATTCGTAACTACCTGGGACACGAGTCTCGGTGAAGGCGCGACGGTTACACTTGCGCTGGACGGTATTGTCGATGCGACTATCGACTGGGGCGACGGAACTGTTGAAGACGTAAACTCCGTCGATTCGTATGTTCACGACTATGGTGTTGACGGCGTATATACTGTCTCGGTTACCGGCAGCGCAGAAGCATATAACAGCTATGCAAAGGGCGGGGCGGGTTCAGGACATGAAAAACTGATAAGCGTCGATCGCTGGGGGCAGCTTGGTTTTACCAGTCTGTACCGGGCGTTTTTTAACTGCTCAAATCTTCTTACAGTGCCAACTAATTCCGACGGTATTGAAGACGTTACCAATATGAGCGGTATGTTCTACTATGCGACATTGTTTGACGGCGACATAGGCGGCTGGGATACCTCGGCTGTTACTAACATGCGATGGATGTTCTTCTATGCGTCGTCATTCAACGGCGACATTGGCGACTGGGATGTATCCGGCGTTACTGATATGCGCGCGATGTTCTATCAGGCCGAATCGTTTAACGCTGACATAAGCGGCTGGAATGTCTCCAGCGTTACCGACATGAACAGTGCGTTCATGCACGCCGCGGCGTTCAACCAGAACATAGGCGGCTGGGATACCTCCGCCGTGACCGACATGGTGCATATGTTCAGCAGTGCCGATTCGTTCAACCAGGACATAGGCGGCTGGGATACCTCCAATGTTACAGCTATGACCGGGATGTTCAATAATGCGTTGTTATTCAACCAGAATATCGGCGGGTGGGATACTTCCGGTGTTACCGATATGCGGTACATGTTCTGGGACGCGGATTTGTTTAACCAGGACATAAGCGGCTGGAACACCTCGAATGTTATCGATATGGATCATATGTTCAGTTATGCGACGTCGTTTAACCAGGACATCGGCGGGTGGGATACCTCCGGCGTTACCGATATGTCCCGTATGTTCTACGGAGCATCGTCGTTTAATCAGGACATAGGCGGGTGGGACACCTCCGGCGTTATCGATATGAGCTGGATGTTCTACGGAGCTACAGCGTTTAACCAGGATCTGTCGGGATGGTGCGTTGAAAACATATCGTCCGAACCTGATAAGTTCGATTACAACGTCACCGGCTGGACACTGCCGCAGCCTGCTTGGGGAACTGTTTGTCAGTAATGAAATGCAGCTTAAAAAGGCCGAGGCTGTTTTTTAAAATAAAAACAGCCTCGGGAATTCTGGTTAACCGAATGGAAATTTTACCACTTCGGGAAAACTTGTGATTCTACTTTTATATTTGCGGCGATTACATTTTCGTTTGCTCTTATATTATCCAGTGTTTCTTTCTGCGGTTCACTGTCGAGTTTCAGCGTGCATGACGCTGCCTTGCCGCCGGCGAAGATCATGTTTTCCATCTCTTCGACGTTGATCTCGGCTGTGCGTATCTCCTTGAGCACGGCGGCGAGAACGCCCACGCGGTTGTAATGTCGCACCACAAGGTTGACCGTCGCAGAGGATTTGTCCTGGATGTTTACGGCGTTTGCGGGCGTTCCGGTTATCATGAAAGAGTTTACGATATTAACCACTTCACTGGCGACGGCTTCTGCGGCCTGGTCGGTCGATGCCCCGATATGCGGGGTGCACGCGGCCAGTTCGGCAAGCTCGGTATCGTTGAAGTCGGCAACTCCGCCGGTGGGTTCATTCTCGAAAACGTCCAGCCCGGCGCGGATTCCTTTTGTCTTTATCGCGTCTTTAAGAGCCGCCGTATCGACGACCTCTCCGCGAGCGCAGTTAACAAGTATCGCACCGTTTTTCATTTTTGCTAAGAAGTCGGCGTTGACCATACCGGCTGTCTCCGGTTTCGAGGCGATATGCAGACTGATGGCATCTGCTTTATCAGCTACTTCGTCGGCACTGCCGCAATATCCGATCCCCAGCTTTTCAGCGGCATCCCGGGTAAGCGACCTTGACCAGCCGATCACCTCCATGTCCAGACCGATTGCTCTTTTGGCGACGGCTTTTCCAATAGCTCCAAGACCGATGATGCCGAGGGTGCGTCCTTTTAGACCTTTGGAATTGCCGTATTCTTTTTTCTTCCAGTTACCGGCGGCCATATCCCTGTTCGCCGCGACAATGCGGCGGTCGGCGGCGATGAGATGGCCTATCGCCAGTTCGGCGACGGCGTCGGTGTTTTTGCCCGGGGTGTTTGCTACATGAATTCCCTGTGCAGACGCGGTTTCCAGGTCGATAGTGTTGACGCCTGCGCCTGCCCTGATTATCAGGGAAAGATTCTTCGCCGCGTTAATCGTATCGGCAGTTACCTTTGTCGAACGAACGACCAACGCGTCGGCATCGCCGATTGCTTCGGGCAGACTCTCAGCCGAAAGGTCCGGATTCATCACAACAGTACAACCAAGTGCTTCTAATTCACTTACCGCAACAGCGGATAATTTATCAGCGATCAAAACTTTCATAATATGCTCCATTTAAAATTAGATATTAGCTGGCGAAAAGTATAAAGAGAGTATTTGAGATTATCAAGAGTTTTTTTTAAAAGCTCCTGGAATATTGATACAACTAATTTTGGCAGCTATTTTCTCCAGATCGAGTCCAGTTCGTTTACTTCGAGTTTGATTAGTTTTGCCGAGCCTTCCGAGGCAAATGCTTCGATGGTCCTGACAATGCCCTTAACCTCACGTTTTGTGGTAATAAAGGCTCGTCCGTCATTGCCGATAACTTCCATCATCGGACGGTCAACAAGTACCCGTATTTTGATTTTTCCG
Source organism: Phycisphaerae bacterium (assembly GCA_021736615.1). Next base: position 8,168 of record JAIPFN010000094.1, read on the forward strand.
TCGACTGGCTTAAGGTCCGCGATGTCAAGCTTCCGGGCTTTTACGTTATAGGTAACTACATTGCCTCCGATATAAAGCCCGACTCTTTCGGCATCTTCAAGCTCAAACTCAGCGGTGATATCAAAAATATCCCCTGAAACGTTCAACTTTGCAGGATTATTGCCGGCGATTTTTTTGTTGCTGATACTGTGTGTTTTCTTGTAAATCTTTTCGATCTCTTTAACCGGTTCTGCGAACATGCGAATGCCGTCCTCGGTCGTGCGAAGCGTCAATTCGTGCGGAAAGCTGAACGTCTGGTTAAAGGGCATACCGGGCATATCGATCCTGGCCCATCCGATCTGTATCTTACGCCCGTCCGGGGCATTGCTGAACAACTGCGACGCATAGTACCTGCCGTAATGGACCCTGTGTTTGTCTTTATGGTCGGGGGTGAAGGTCTGTCCGTCAAATGTACCATAGGCATATTGCGCATCGGCGGCAAAGATTACCCATCGCGTATTGTTCTTGTCGCCGTCAACTGGCAATTCAAAAATCTCGGCACACTCGTAATAGCCGGGCACTTTGCTTTTGAGTTCCCAGTTTTTCATGTCTTTGGAGTTGTAGATAGCGATTGCTTTGCCAAACTCTTTGGACTCATCGTAAACGGCCATAACCCAATGCTTGCCCGGTTCGTACCAGATTATCTTGGGGTCGCGTCCCTTGTGTTTTACTACGGGGTTGCCTTCGTATTCGGTGAAGGTCGTTCCGTCGTCATTGCTGTAAGCGACGCATTCTCCGCGTCCGGTGCTCGTCCATGAAGCGACGATGGTTTTTTCTTTTCCGGTTTGCCAGCCGGCGGTATTGTTTACATCGACAGTCGCGCCGCCGGAAAATGCCCAGTCACCGCGCCGGTAATTGTAGATCGCGACAGGCAGCTGCTCCCAGTGAACCAGGTCTTTGCTTACCGCGTGCCCCCAGTGCATATTGCCCCATTTCCAGCCGTACGGGTTGTGCTGGAAGTACAGGTGCCAAAGACCGTTGTAATAGACCATCCCGTTGGGGTCGTTGTTCCAGCCGATCTTCTGCGAAAAGTGAAACTGCGGCCGAAGTATCTCTTTATAGAATTCCTCCGAGCCGGGTATCTTGTCCGACTGAACGATCATCGCAAGCCCCGCCTGGGTAACGCCATTAACTTTCAGTATTGCGACTTTACCCTTAAACTTGGTGATATCCAGAAACGCCCAGAAGCTGACCTTATCTTGCGACACAGCGATCTCGGCGTCAAACTGGCGAACGTCCTTGCCGTCGATAATTAGATCGATCTGTGCTTTTTTTGCCCCGTTTTGAATTGGAAACAAAATGTACTGCCTTGTTAGCTTGATCTCTTTCTTTTGTTCATTGAGATAAACCGTCCCAGCCGGTTTATTGTCCGCTAGAATAAAACTCGAACAGACAGTAATAAACGCCACCACACATGCAGATCTAATAAATCCAATCATTTCATTACCCTTATATTTAAGCCCGATTATAAATTAACAATAAATCAAAACAAGACTGATTGTACAGAAATACGGCAGCAAATCAAGGGTGAAATAGGAAAAGTAAATGAGTGGGTGGATGTCGGCTTGCCGTTAACATCAAATGTCGGCCGGATGCCAACATTACGGTACTGATGCCGGCGGTACTGGTCACGCCGTGAATATGTCGTTCATTGTGTCCTGATCGAGGTGTTTTGCGTAGTAATGTTTTACTGCTTGTTTGCCTTGTTTTTGTGAGGTTTCCATCGAGGTGAAGATTCCGCATTTCAGCAGCAGCAGGATCGCGAAACACGCCGCAGTTGATGTAATACTTGAGATAATTCCGTGGTTTCTTATTATCCAGTTCGGGCGGGAGCAGGTTGCTCTTAGTTTGTCGGCTTTCGGGCAGTCGCGTAAGCTGTGCTTAAGCATTTTCAGCGCCTGGGCGTTTGCCCGCATCAGCAGGTCGATTTTATGAGGCTGGGATTTCACCAGCGAAAGGGCAAGGTCGACTTTGCCGATACCAGCGATCCGGCTCTGGCACTTCGGGCAGTTTGCGATGTGCTCGGCGAGCCACCCCTTGTCTGCGCCTATGCGGCCCAGGATCGATTTCTGCATATCGTCCCTGATCTGCCTGCATTTGTTAATGACTTTTGAATTTCTCATTTTAGTCTCTTTCGTCCTTCATCCACCGTGCTAATAAGTTTACTGCTTTGCACCTGTACACTCGTGCCGTCGACGCCGGGATGCCCAGAATTTTGCTGATCTGTGCGTATGGCATTTCGGCCAGGTCCCTAAGTACTATTACGTCTTTCAAAAAGTCAGGCAGTTTTGCGATCTCGTTTCTTAGTTTGGCCTGAAGATATTTAGCGTCCAGGTCGCCTGCGAAGTCCGGTTGTGTCGTCTCTGCTGCAGATGTCGCCATGATCTTTGCCGACTTATTGCGAAGCTGCTTGTGCCTGAGCATCGAAATCGCGGTATTTGACGCGGTACGGAAGAGGTATGCCTCGAGGTTTGCCGGTTTTTTCATCTCCTGGTAATGCGCCAACTGTAAAAATGTCTGCTGATAAGCATCGCAAACGTCCTGCTCATTGCCGAGAATTCGCCAAAGCATGCTGATAAGTGCGCCCCCGCGCTTCTGCATCGCAGAAAGAACCCACTGCTGACTCTTCTCGACAGAAGAAACAGCCGCAAGATCCCAACGCAAACCAATAGCAGCACTGTTACTCGACATAGACGTCCTTAATTTTGTGTTAACATATATAATGACGCACGAAACAGGCAATACGTTACTCGATTTTTTCGCAAAAAACAAAAAAATAACAAAAAACCAATAAAAACCGGCATAAAAAACGAAAAACTGGCGCTTTACGCCTTTCACCTTACTTCTTACTTTTTTTTCAAAAATTCTGATTATTCAGGTAACTAATAGCCGTAGTTGCGCGTCAATATTATAACAGGGCAAGGTGAAAGTCCTTAATTGTAATGTAACCGTTTAACAGGGAAGAGTTTATGAAGCGAAAGCATACTAACGCTGATGTTTCTCAGCTCGTCGACGATATTTTGCAGGAGGCTGTTTCCCGGCGGGCCAGCGATATTCATTTTGAGCCATCCAGCCGCAAACTTCAGGTCAAGTTTCGGCTTGACGGGCAGTTGAAGATCGTCGACGAACTTCCGAAAACCATAAGCGATAATGTCATCGCCAGGCTAAAGGTCCTCGGCGGGCTGCTCACTTACCGAAACGACATCCCCCAGGAAGGGCGGATAATTGGCACAGCCGATTCTTCGATAGAGAGCAGCGTAACCGACAAACGTCTAGCCGTTTTTCCGACGATTCACGGCCAGCGGGCGGTTATCCGGGTATTCTATGAAGACGCCGGTTTGATGAGCCTCGATCAGCTTGGCTTTTCCGATTTCATTTTGTCGAATCTCAAAGAGATAGCCTCCCGTAACCAGGGCGTTTTGCTTTTGACCGGACCGGCAGGCAGCGGAAAAGCACCACGCTCGCCGCCATCCTTCGCGATATACTCGCCCGTTTTGAGGGCCGAAGCATCGTCGCACTGGAAGACCCCGTCGAACGGGACATCGAGGGAGTCACACAGGTACAGGTCGCAGACACCGGTGATATGACTTTCCCCGTTGCGCTGCGTTCGCTGCTTCGCCAGGACCCGCAGGTGCTTATGATCGGCGAGATAAGGGACGCAGAGACCGCACGAATCGCCATCGAGGCAGGGCTTACCGGCCATTTGCTTATGAGCACGATGCACAGTGGTTCACCGGCAGGCGCTCTTCTTCGCCTGCTCGAAATGCAGATCGAGCCTTATCAGGTGACATCGAGTATTTCAGGCGTTCTGAACCAGCGGCTTGTCCGGCGGCTGTGCGAAAATTGCAAAAAACAGATCGCCGATACCTCCGCATTCGAGGCAGTGGGCTGCCAAAGCTGTATGGACACAGGTTTTTCCGGCAGGGTGCTTATCTCCGAGATGGTGATGATGGACGGTGCACTGCGAAAGGCGATACTCGCCAAAGCCGACATCGAAGAACTCGACGCAATATTAAAGAGCCGCGGCCACATGAACATGGCCCACGACGGAAGAAGACTGGTAGCCAGCGGCGTAACAACTCAACAGGAAGTAGAAACAGTCTGTGGGCAGTGAACTTGAAAACAAAAGCCCGAAGCGCGAGCGCAGGGATAAAAAGAATTACGAAAAATATTGATCGTCAAAAACGACGCATTTTAAATTTCAGGAATCACCATGAAACGATATTTAGTATTTATAGTGGGTTTAAGTTTTTGTATTGCTGCAGGTGTTAACGCCGGCGACAATGCTCTACAGGCTGTCGATAAGAGTGACATTACAGCTGCTCCAGAAACTAATTCCAATAAGAATTATTCTACTATCGATAACGCCATAAAGTTTATCACGTCGGATACCGCCGCTAATGAACCTAACGAACCAAACGTGCCAGGCCAGGCCCGTAACCCCGAACCTGTCGCTGATGTCGCCGTCCCGATACCAAAGAAACTTCCCGGTGTTGTAAGTATAAGTGTTTTCCCTGCCATCGAACTGCCGGAGTTTAAATATCGCCTCCTGCCGCTCGATGCCGAAAGAACCGATGGCGATGCGGCCCGGTTTTATGTCCAGGCAATCGATGCACTGCCTGCCGGTTTCAGCCAATCGACTGTAAATGGTCTGCTAAATGCACCGATGGATAAATTCAATGGCGATACCGCAGCGTCTATCGTTAATTCTTCGGCCAAATCGATGGAACTCATCCGGCAGGGTGGTCTGGCTCGCAAATGCCAGTGGTCAAAGCAAACAGCCGACAAGAAAGCGTTTTCATTGCTGAAGGGCCTTAACTCTCTTACGTCGGTTATTGCTCTGAAGGCACGTCTGGACACTTCCACCGGCGAATACAAAACAGCAGTCGAAACTGTTCGCGATGGCCTGGCTATGTCAAGACACATCGCAAACACCCCCTCGTCGATTCAGGCAATGGCCGCCGTCAACACCGCTTCTGTCATGCTAAAAAATGTCCAAGAGCTAATCAAGTCGCCGCAGGCACCAAGCCTATACAGATCGCTATCGGACCTGCCAAAACCACTGGTAAATCTGAACTTGCCGGTAGCTGCAATAACAGAGGTCAAGCGAATGAGAGATAAGTTTGGGGAATTTAGAGAATTCAGCTATGAAGAATTGGACTATAATGAAACATCCTATGGATTTGGCCCGGGACCAGACATGATATCCAATGATAATAGTCATAAGAAGCCTGTCGAAGACTCACCGTATTCGCGTAAGGACATGATTTTACAGATGAACAAGCTCGACCGTCTCGTTGCGGCATTGAAGTGTCTGGAGGGTATTCGTTATTACGCGGCGATCCACGGCGGCAAACTCCCCGCCTCTCTCGCCGATATTTCCGATCTTTCGCTTCCGCTGGACCCGGTAACGCAGCGGCCGTTCCGGTATCAACTAGGCACAGGCAAAGCCCTCCTTGGCTCGCCGGTAACCGATAAACAGGCAGACCGTGAAAGCACAGTATACTTTGAAATTTCAACAAAAACCCGAAGCGCAAGCGCAGGGATAAAAGCGAATAAGTAAAAGATGAAACGCAGTAGAACGAAAAAAGGAAATTATAATGGCTACTTTTGAATATACGTCTTTAACCGACAGCGGGCGTTCCATGAACGGCACTATCGAGGCGGCTTGTCGCGAGCAGGCAGTCGAAATGCTTGACGAGATGGGACTTGTCGTCGGCGAGATAACCCAGGTTCGCGAAAAGAAGTCCAAAACCGGCATCGGCAGAACCGAGCTGCTGCTGTTCAATCAGCAGCTTGCCTCGATCACTAAAGCCGGCATACCTATCGAGCGTGGTCTTCGCGAACTGGCCGCCGACGTATCCTCGCCTTCAATGCGAAAAATGATAACCGCCATCGCCGCCGAACTCGAAGCCGGTGCAAGCATCGATGAAGCCATCGAAAAACGCCAGAGGAGTTTCCCGCCGCTCTACAGCCGAATCCTAAAAGCAGGCATACGCACCGGCAGGCTCAGCGAGATGCTGACAAACCTAAACCGCCACCTGGAAATGGGAGCAAAGACAAAACGTATCATCCTGGAAGCACTTGCCTACCCGCTCGTCGTCTTGTTTTTTGCGATTACGATAATGGCATCTCTCTTTATATTTGTCATCCCAACTTTCGCCGAGGTCCTCTCCGATATGGGCGACGGAGCCAGGCTGCCATGGCTGACCCAGCAAACGCTCGAAGTCGCCAATAACATAATCCCGATACTTATCACATTTGTCGCTTTTGTCATTTCTATAATTGTAATATTCGCCATGCTGTCGACCAACGCTGCCGGACGCCGGTTCAAGGAGGCGATGTTTATGAAGATACCGGTTCTCGGCAGACTTTATCACAGCAGCATCCTTGCCCGCATGAGCGAGGCGATGGCATTACTCGTCAGTTCCGGCTGTGACATGGGCGAGTGTCTAAGGCTAAGCTCGGGTGCGTCCGGCAGCGAAATGCTAAAGCTAGAAAGCACGATACTCGCCGCCCAGGTCGACAAGGGAACGGCCCTGATGGAAGCCGGTCTCGTCGGTAAAATCCTCCCAAAGCTTTTTCTGTATTCAATGCAGCTTGGCTCCCAGAGAAACGAACTGCAGGACAATCTCCACAGCCTCGGCGAGATGTACGCGGAACAGTCACGCTGCCTGCAGGGAAAACTGCAGACCATGATGATGCCCTTTATGATAATATTCGTCGGCGTAATGATCGGAACAATAATACTGTCAATGTTCCTGCCGATAATCAGTATTATTACGGCGCTGATGTAGCGGGGGCTTACGTGATGTTGGCTTCCTGCCGACATTACAGTAGTGAGGGCTTCCAGCCCGCAGTTTTTAAATAATTGTTGTTAAAACCTGGTTTACACATGTATATAGCTATTGCAGTTTTAATATTGGTATTATTTATTTTCCTGGCATTCACTAAGCCTGGTCTTGCATTGTTTGCGTCACTGCCAGCGAGCCTGGTGTATCTGACTATATTGGGCCAGATGGATACCTATGAGTATGGTAACCTTTCATTTCAGATAGCTTTTGTGATTGCTGCCTTAATTTTTCCGATCACACTTATTATTGTAACTGTCAGGGGGATCCGGACCGACCTGACCGAGCGAAGATGGCCGCACTTTCTCGCCTTTTGGATATGGCGAATTCTTTACTACTTATCATTGCTTGTCATCTTGAGTTTTGTCATGAATGTTGTCGGCACGGTTATCTGGTTTATGTACATGGTATTCGAGCACCGCATTTTCGTCGCCAACCGCCAGTCGATAGCTCTGGATGTCGTTTCGACCATCGGCTCGTGCGTCCGCCAGAACCTGCCTCTTCCGATGGCGATGGAAACAGCCGCCGCCGGTTACAGTGGCAAAAGAAAGCGAATTTTCCTGGGCATTGCAAGGTGGCTCACCGAAGGTTATCCGCTTAGCGCGGCGATAAGGATCGCTTATCCGAATTGCCCCTCGCATATAACTTCAACGATAGAAGCCGCCGAAAAGGTCAACCAACTCCCCGAGGCTGTCAGATCCATAGAAGCAGACATCGAAAGCAACGTCAGTGAGACCGGCAAAGTACGCCCTGTAACTCCCGGTTACCCGGTTGTGATATTTTCTGTTACAATTGTGATAATGCTTGGCCTTATGATCTTTATAATTCCCACATTCGCCGACGTGCTCGATGATATGAGCGAAGGTGCCGCGACTCTGCCGCGAGCGACACAGATACTTATAGGGATCGCCGATTTCACGCTTTCGGGAAATGGTGTCATAGCTGTTCTGATAGTATTGACGCTGTTGCTGTTGAACATCGGCGTACCCTGGATCAGGGCTGTTTACCGCAAGATGCCCAGGAAGACCAATAATCCCGCGTTAATTATTCGAGTCGGCGATTTTATCAAGTGGCGCCTGCCGATCTTACACTGGTTTGAGTTCAACTATTCGATTATGAGAGTGGCAGGATTTCTCCGTGTCTCTCTGAATTCAGGCTGCCCTGTAAATGACTCGATAAAAAACGCAGAGGACCTTGACCTGAACAATTGTTTCCGAAAACGCCTTTCCCGCTGGCTGACCAGGGTCGAGCAGGGCCAGAACGTCTCCGCCGCAGCTCTCGATACCGGCATGGGCAATTCGCTGGCATGGGCATTTGACGATAAGGTTAACGCCGGCAATACGCCCGAGATACTCGGCATGCTCGAAAAATTCTACAGATCAAACTTTAATTTCAAGGCCAACGTAGTACGAGCCATATGCTTTCCAATTACAATACTCCTGCTAAGTTCAGTAGTCGGCTTTATCGCATACGCGATGTTCATGCCGATAGTAACGATAATAACTTTTTTAACCGAAACCGCACTACCATAAAAAAAGCTAAAGGCTAATAGCTAATGGCTAACGGCTTAAAAATAAGGTAATACAAAATGAATAAACGAAAAACAAGGCCGGGCTGGATAACAACGGACTTTATGGTCTCGCTGCTTCTTTTATGGATGCTGCTTGGCGTCCTCGCCGCGGCGCTTAGTGCCAACAGAAAATACAATCACCTTCAGCTTACAAGGCAGCAGTGCCTCGCCGCCGCCCGGTCGCAGATGTCGAGCATTACAGCCACGGGAGTACCGATAAGCGAGGCGGATATTTCGCGCCTGTGGAAAGATGTCAGCGTAACCGTCGAGCAAACTGACGCTACAGGTAATTGGGACGGGCTTAAACTTCTCAAAGTCACCGCAACGAGAAAGCTCAAAAACAGGCAGGTAAAGATCGAACTGAAGAAATATGTTAACGTGGAGGGGCAATAAAATGCGCAAAGGTGCTACCATTATCGAGATGATTGGTATTATGGCGATCCTGCTTTTAGTGGCTGCAATAATTGTAAGGCCGATGCGGAATGTCACCAGGACCATCCCGCAACAGTACCGCGATTACCAGTCCAACAGCGTCATCAGCGGCATGCTCGACGATCTTAGAAAAGACGTTGAAGCGTCAAGCGGCCTCATGCAGTACAAAGGCAACACCGCCGCCGCCGCCGATATGCTTGTCATAGATTCGCCCGGCGGCGTTATATCGTATTCATTCGCCGAAGGTAAGGTTACCAGGTCATGCGACTTGACAGAGGGCATGACTCCTTCCGATGCGCACATCGTCTGGGACATACCCGGCTCAGCGTTCGACTGGAAGTTAAGGGAGCATCAAGGCAAACCCGTTGCCGTCGAGATAAGCACCGGAATAAACCGGCGAACTCAAAGCGGGGTCAAAACCAATCTTAAAAATTCGCACGTTATCTTTGCAGGTATAAACACTTTACAGGAGCAATTATGAGACCGGATAGACAAAAAGGGTTTGTGCTGTTTGTCGTGATAATTTTCATGACGGTGCTCGGGGTTGCTCTAGCTGTTCTTGGCAGCCACCTGAAGAACCTCGCTTACGAAACCACCACCGAAAGGCTCAAGGTTTACAACGACAATCTGGTCACAAGCTCAATGGCATGGGCAAACCGCAACGTAAAGCAGTTAGCCGAAAAAACAATCGGCCAAACCATTGAACTCGACGTAAGCGAATTGTCAATAAACGGCGGCAGGGCGGCGATAACGGTAACAGCGATAGAAGCCGATAAAATAAAAATAAACCTGACTGCCGAATGCTCAAGAGCAAGAGTAATACTAAAAGCAACCCGCAACACAACAATAAAAATACCGCCGGCAAACCAGGCCAACCTGTAGGGTCGTTGCCTGTTTATTCAAATACCATAAACCATAAACATCACACCTGACGCTTTAAGTTTTAATCCTCCTGTGAAACCGGCAAAACAATCGCAAGCGAATACTCCTCATCCGGCACTGTTTCGAATCGCCTTTTTCCAATTACGGTCATTATCAGCCCCATAAGCATCCACGGCACAAGGCGTAAACAATACCGCAGCCACTGACCGTCAAAACTGTCGAACATCGCTGCCCGAAGACTTTTGACTACTATGGTCATTGGAAGGTATGGGCTTATACGCTGATAAAATGTCGACGAAAGCTCGATAGGGTAAACACCGCCCGCCGACGATATCTGTACTACCAGAAACAGCAGTATTATGATTTTGCCCGTATCGCCGAAAATCCGGATGACCCCAAGAATGAAACAGCAATAAGTAAATGCCGCGATCAGCAATACCAGGTAGAAACCGAAGAGATGAATTAGCGGAACCCTGACCATCGCGTTTATTGTCAGCCCGAGAACAATGCTGCTTATCAGGCACACCGTAAGCGGTATCGCGTCTTTACCTGCAACTTTCGAGATGAAGCTCGCATCGCTTACACTTTCGGCGTATACGTTGTAGCGGAAGATATACGATAATACCATCATCCCAACCCACAGGCTTAGAGCCATAAAGTACGGCGCAAACGCCTCTCCGTTGGACGTTGCGGCATTCAGATCGATGATGTTAAACTTTATCGAAGTCGCAAGATCATCCGGATCAAAATCCAGATCGGGTATTGCCTCCAAAAAACCCTTCAGCCCATCCGATATTTTGCCCGCCCCTTTAAGGAGTTCTTCTGTTCCATGCTTCATTACTTCGGTACCGGCAACTATTTTCTTTTCGCCTTCGGAAAGCTTCTCTGATCCTTTGACCGCTTTATTTATACCCGCTGCAAGTTCTTCGATCTTCAACTGATAAAGCTTTGCTCCCTCGGCAAGTTTTCTAAGATCTCCCGACGAAGGCAAACTCGTAATAGCACTCAGCACACCGCTCTTTGACAGTCCCGTTGCGATTTTCTCTGTTGCTTCATGCAGTTCTTTGCCTTTTGAAACCAGCATTTCAGTATTGATACTTCCTATCCCAGCCGTCATTTTGACCTGGCCGTCATAGACCTGCCATGTGCCTTTAGCTGCCTTTTCCAGACCCTTTTGCAGTTCTGCAAGTCCGTCATGGATTCTTTTGTTCCCGGCCATCAGTTTTTCGATGCCCGCTTTTTCTTTCTTCAGTGATTCAAGTGCTATATTCCATCGCTGTGCGTTCAATTGATGGTTAAGTGTTTCGGACATCCGGTCGGCAAACTTTTGCGCTATCATCATCGCCGTATAACTGCTTCCCGGCGATGCAATAATATCGAAAACCCCCACGTCCTTACCCGGCACGGCCTTTGCGCTGAAATCAGCGGGCACTACTACGGAAAAGTACGTTTCACCGCTTCTGACAGCGTTTTCAGCTTGTTCTCTGGTTTCATAGTCAATAAATGCAAACAACTTTTTTTCTTTGATAGTCTTTATAAACATCGAACCGATATTGATATGATGGTCGTCGGCGTCGGCACCTTTGTCAAGACTGACAACCCCGACCGGAAGTTTTTCGAGTTGCCCGAAAGGATCCCAGAAGCTTGAAAGATATGTAAACGAGTATATCGCAGGCACAAAACATATAAGAATAACGGCTCCCCAAAGCAAACGATGCCGCCGAAATAGCTTACACTCCCGCAGTAATACCTTTAGCATATAACGCCCCCCAGCTAAAACAATTCTCCATAAATAACAATCGACATAAGCAGCAGGTGACTTGAAACCGCTTTATTTGTCTGTCGTATTTTAAATTAAAAGGTTCCAGGAACCTTTTTTTAGCGGTTTTTTTAATTTTTGATATTTTTTGTTGCTTAGCGTTTGGTTTTTGTTACTATTTTGTCATGGGAAAGCCGAAACGCATAACTAAAGGTGGATATCTTTATCATGTAATGAATCGAGCCAACGGCAAGCTGCGTATTTTTCGCAAGTCCGGCGATTTTGCAGCTTTCGAGAATATTCTTGCCACCGGCCTTGGCCGTTATGATATGCGTATTTGCGGTTACTGCATCATGGGTAACCACTGGCACCTTCTGTTATGGCCAAGAAATGACGGGGACCTTTCTGAGTTCATGCGATGGGTTGGGGTGACGCATACAAACCGCTGGCATGCGGCCCACGGCACTACCGGCATGGGGCATATTTATCAGGGGCCCTTCAAGAGTTTTCCGCTTAAAAGAGACCGCCACTATCTTTCAGTTTTGCGATACATCGAAGCAAATCCATTCAGAGCGTCCCTGGCACAGCAGTCTTGCCAGTGGCCCTACAGCAGCCTTGCCAAACGTATGGGTTTTGCCGAAAATGATATTGATCTCACAGCCGGACCAATCCCGCTGCCGCATAACTGGTCTGACAGGGTTTTGCAGTTTGCCGATTACGAGCGGGCGACAGATGAGATCAGAAAATGCATAAAACGCGGTCGCCCGTTCGGAGATAAGCAATGGGTAGAAAAAACTGCTATAAAATTGCAGCTCGAATCAACCCTCAAACCAAGAGGAAGACCAAAAAAAATCCAAAAATAAAAAAAAGGTTCCAGAATAAAAAAAAGGTTCCAGGAACCGTTTTTTTGCTTTAGGGAACAAAGCTGGCTGGAAGCCAGCGGTACGGGGTGTTGCTTGTTTTTTGGCGGGGATAAATATCTTGATTTTTTTGAGGTTATTGGTTATAATCGTTTTCCTGTGTTAATCCTTATTTTGCCTGGTTTTTGATGTTTTTTCTGGCACAATCTGGAGAAATAAATAACCCCTGATAAGATTTTGATATGAATCGGAGAGTGAGAGTTATGAAAATGCTAAAAAATAAGCGCTTTGAATGTCGGTTTCTGGTCGTTTTTTTTGTGTTGGCGCTGGCTTGTGTGAACATTAGCTTTGGCCAGGAGCCAAAAGAAAATAAAGACCTGGTGGTCCCAGTCATCAAAGATGGCGAGACGCAGATCATTAAGCGATTTGAGGATCCGGATATGTGGATCCGTCATGACCTGTGGGTGGTTACCGAGTTTGATTCTGACGATGACGGTAAGCCGGATCGTGTGCATGTGGATGTTACGCGTCAACGTCAGACTGATACTGAAGGGCTGAAGGTTTCGGTGATCTACGGAACGAGTCCATACTATGCTGGTACCGCCGGGCCGGTTCATGATTATATGTGGGACACACGGCAGGAAATCGGTGCAACTCCGCCCAAACGCAAGGATGCACCGTCGGTAAAGCGCAAGGGTGAGCGGCCGATCATCTCCAAAGTATTTGTAAAGGACTGGCTGCCGCGCGGGTTTGCAGTAGTGCATTCGTCGTCACCCGGAACAGGTTTGTCGCAGGGAAGTGTCACTATTGGAGGCGACAATGAGTCACTCGCACCAAAGGCGGTTATCGACTGGCTCAACGGGCGTGCTAAAGGTTACACTACACCGGACGGAGATGAAGAAGTATTGGCGTACTGGTCCACAGGTAAGGTAGGGATGACGGGTACGTCGTTTAACGGTACGCTTTGTCTTACAGCAGCGACCACCGGGGTGGAGGGGCTAAAGGCGATAATCCCGGTTGCTCCAAATACGTCTTACTATCACTACTACCGATCGAATGGCTTGATCCGTTCTCCGGGGGGATATATTGGCGAAGACATTGACGTTCTTTACGATTTTGTCAATAGCGGTGACGAATCACTCCGCCAGTATTGCAACACTAAAGTCCGTGACAATTTAATGCTTAAAAATTTTGACCGCATTACCGGCGATTATAACGATTTCTGGAAAGGGCGTGATTATATTCACAAGCTCGATAAGGTAAAGGCGGCGGTGTTGATGTCGCACGGTTTTAACGACTGGAACGTGATGCCCGAGCATAGCTTCCGTATCTACCAGGCGCTCAAGGGAAAAGTTCCTGTGATGGCATACTACCACCAGGGAGGGCATGGCGGTCCGCCTCCGCTTAAGATGATGAACCGGTGGTTTACACGATTTATACATGGTGTTGACAATGGAGTCGATAAAGGTGACCGAGCCTGGATCGTGCGTGAAAATGACGATCGTATGAAACCGACTGGTTACAAAGACTATCCAAATCTTGATGCTAAACCGGTGAAATTGTACCTCTCCGGCGGGGCTCCTGAGCAGGGCGGGTTGTCTATGAAAAAATCAAAGGGTCAAGGCACTGAGACATTGGTCGATAACTTTTCGTTCAGTGGGGATACGCTCGCACAGGCTGAGTGGACCGATCATCGTCTTATCTATGTTACGCCGGAATTGAAGCGGCCGGTGCATATTTCAGGAATTGCGAGTGTCACGGTTAAACTGATGAGCAATAAACCGGCTGCGAATCTGTCGGTGTGGCTGGTTTCGCTGCCCTGGAAAAAAGGCAGCAGGGCGAAGATCACAGAAAATATTATTACGCGAGGTTGGGCCGATCCACAAAACAGGCGATCTATTAGCAAAAGCAAGCCGCTTGCTGACGGAAAGTTTTACAGGGTGAAGTTCGATCTACAGCCGGATGATCAGGTTATTCCTGCCGGACAGCAGATCGGTTTGATGATATTTTCCAGTGATCGCGATTATACGCTTCGTCCGGATCCCGGAACAGAATTAACGCTAGAGTTGGATGCAACCAATATCACAATACCTGTCGTAGGCGGCAGGGATGCCTTCGCCAAAGCCTTCCAGGACGTTGCGAGTAAAGATGATTCAAGTGCGGGCAAATCAAAGAAGCTATGAAAGCCGGAAGAAAATTTAAGGAGTCAGAGAATTAAAGTCTTTGAGGAACTGTTGAAAAAGCCCGAACCGCCAGGTTCCAGCCGGCTTCACTGTGCTTTACGGCTCAAATAAAGACTCTATGATAAATGATAACTATCTCAAACTGACCGAATCGGTCAGTTTGAGTTTCTATCCTACCCGCATTGCTACTACGCTTGTGTCGTCTGTCTGGGGGGCCAGGCCTACAAATCTTCTGCGGTATCCGAGCAACAGGTGGATCATCTGTTCTGCGGCTGGGCATGCGATACATTGTTCGATTGCCTGGCGCATTCGCTCTTTGCCCCACAGTTCGCCGTCAAAATTTACCGCGTCGATCAACCCGTCTGTATACATGAGCAGGTGGTCGCAATTGGCAAGGTCGACAGTGGCGATCTCATATTCGGTGTCTTCTAGAACTCCCAGGACCATCCCGCCTTTGTCAAGTTCGATAATCTTGTTGTTACGCACCAGCATAGCCGGTTCATGGCCGCAGTTGCAGTATTTAATGGTCATATTTTTGGTGTCGATTACAGCCAGAAACAGTGTAATGAACTCGCCGTCGTCGCATTCGTCGAAACTGGTTTTGTTGAGTTTTTCGACGATTTCAGCCATGGAATGGCGGTGGTGGCCGCCGTCTGCGTACGCTCGCAGGGTGCCTCGGAACATACTCATCATTATCGCCGCAGGGATGCCCTTGCCGATTACGTCGGCGATGGCGACGACGAGGGTGTTGTCGTCAATTTTTATGAAGTCGTACAGGTCCCCGCCGATCTGGAAGCATGGGCTGTAAACAGCGGCTACGTCGAGGTTTGTGATTTCCGGGGCGAGTTTGGGGATCATGCGACGCTGGACAATTGCCGCTAGCCGCATTTGTTCTTCCATGCGGGCACCTTCGATGGCTTTGGCGTAGAGGCGGGCGTTAGATATTGCGACAGCGCACTGGGCGGCGACCAACCGTGCGATGGCGACGGTGTCATCATCGAAATGCTTCGGTTTTGGGCTGTAAAGCCGCAAAACCCCAATTTTGGTGTTTCTAAATACCATCGAGACGGTTAGCTGACTTACCAGCCCTTCGTCCATTGCCGCCTGAGGGTATTTGACGCGATTGTCGTCTTGCATATTGTCAATAACGACCGCATCGCCCTCAAAAGCCGCTTTTATAACCGGGTCATGACGCGAGACAACCCCTTTGTTGCGGTATTTTTCCGACAGTCCGTACGTGCTGCGCATCTCCAGTTCTTTGTTTTCGTCGTTTAGTAGTCTTAGTGAGCAGGCCTGGGTGTTTGTTGCTTTTACGGCGGCTTCGGCTAGTTTGTCGAGGACTTCGCTGAGCTTGAAATTTCCGGCGACCATCGTTGAGATGTCGAGGATGTCTTTTTCCCGTTGTACCTGGTTTTTTGTTTTTAGTTTCATAAGTATTTGTCTGTAAAGTGGTTATGGTTCCTTGTTGCAGGGGGGTATTTTGAATGTTACCTCATTTGGTTTGTATTATATCTTATTGTTTTTGGATTGGTATTTAATTTTGTCAGTTTTGGGAAGATTTCTGGGGGTGAAAATGGGAGTATTGTGGACATTGTCGACATTTCCCACCTGTGGTTTTTTGGGGTTTTGGGGTGAAATCGGCGTCAAAAAACATCAAAAATTCGCATTTTTTCACATTTTTGCGCGCTTTTTGGTTACTTTTGCGCACTTTTGAACGTTTTTCGTCGGTGAAAAATTGTGGAAACTAAATTCAACAAAGGTAGTATATCTATATATCTATAAGGCACGAGAAACTTTTTTGTAAACTGGACATTAAATTACTTCACTGCCTTCTGTTTGTATTTATTTAGATATCAGGTGTTCCAGGTACACTTGAAGTCTGGATCGTGAGTGAGGTTTTTTAGCGGCAGATTAGGAGAGTGGGCAATTTGTCACAAATTGTTTTGCGGGCAAGATGCCGAGAGTACTATATTTTGAAATAAATTTACACTTTTGTTTAGTTTTTTTAACAATTCACTTGCCAGTAGCCGATTAGTACGTTAATATAGGCATGTTAACATGGACATGCTAATATAGGCAATAAGGGTAACTTTTAAAGTTTTTAAACTTTTAGTGCTTAAATCAGGTTACCATTTGAGAAGTGGAACGAAAGATGTAGCGTTTTGAGACTGAAACTAATTTGTAATAAACTCGTTTTGTTGAAATTTATAACGGTATTTGCTCAAGTGATTAGAGCATTCCGAATAGCCCCCCTTTGTCTGCAATTTTCAATCAACCAATTTGCTTTAGTGTCCGGAAATAATCCCTGCAATGACAGAATCCAGAGCAAATCAGTCAGAGGGGGACTTCGTTCAGAGTTACGTTTGACTGAACTTTACATTTCGGCGAACACACCTTTTGGAGCAAAAATTTAAAAGCCATTAAAATTCGTGTTTTATTTATGTCAATCAGTTTCGATGCTGATTGCTAATTCATTACTTTTTTTAAGGATTACAGAAGATGAAGAAGCAGAAGTTACTATTGTTTTTGGCTATGATGATCGCGGTCATCTTAGCGGCTGGAACGGCAATGGCCGGTACCATCAGTTATATCCCGATCACCGGCGATGAAGACTGCGGTATACGTTAAGACATAACTTATACCCACGCACTCGATTTCGGCACTACAGACCCTGTACCGGTCAACGGCGTCGTATTTGGCAAAGTTGACAAAACCAGTGGTTTTCCGTCAATTGCCGGAACATCACAAACAGTCGGAACCGGTGACACTAATTATACTAATGACAATCCCGGCTGGGAAGCCATTGTAAACGCTACCGGGAATATTAAGAAAGTCATAAGTGATATGCTAGCCGGCCAGACTCAAGTAGTGATTAATCTTACTGGTCTTACCTCTGGGCAGGTATATAAGTTTAAACTTTACAATCACCATTGGGGCAATGAAGCCGGTGACCGTGTCATGCAAATCGGTTTTGTTACTGACGGCAGTGGCACAGATATGACCAATGCTGAAAACACAGCGGATTTCAATGAAGATGACGCGACCCAGCTTGATCCGGCTTTTGACACCTATAACCAAGTATACGCATTGGAATATGAATACAAGCTTGCACCCGGCGTGACGACCCTGACTGTGCTTGTAAATGCATCGAGCGGAAACTATCACCTGTATGCTCTGACCAACGAAAAAATCGCCGGCCCTGAGATCGTTTACCCGAAGGACGGCGAAGCTGTTGCTTCAGACGAAATTACGTTTGAGTGGAATAATTTTGATCCTAATGGTGCAACTGAAACTTATGTCGATGTCTGGTTCGGTACTGATCCTAACAAAGTTACCGGTCCCGGAGCCGGAACCTATACAAAAGTAGTCAACGGCGAAAGCATTAGCTCTTTTGCCCTGACTCCAGACGGTGCTGGTGTTTATTACTGGCAGGTTGATTCATATCTCAACGGCAAGCCTACAACGGCAGGCGGTACGGTTGACTACTCTACCGGCGATCCTTGCATGATTGAAGGCAGTGTTCATATGTTTACAAACGACGGTCCTATCGTATCTGTGGATTTAGGTCCTGTTATGGTCACATGGTCCGGTGAGCCCGTGGATCTTATTGCAGACATTGATGATGACGGTGGTTCAGCTTTGACATATGCCTGGACGACTGGCTCTTTGCCGGCCGGTGTTACTGCTGTTTTCGATCCCAGTGCAGATGTTGCGGCTCCTTCGGTTACATTCACTAAGGCAGCTTACTATTCTAATGCTAATATTGTCAATGCCGGTTTTGAAGCTGAGGTTCTTGATGAAGACGGTTGGGGCGGTGCTCCCGGATGGACCCAACTCGGACGTATGGGAAACTGGAATCCTCCAGCTGATGCTTACGACGGAAGTGCTGTGCCCGAGGGCGTTATGTGCGCATGGGCCCAAACGAATGACGGCGGTCTTGCACAGGTTCTGGCCGAGACTCTCGCGCC
>JAIPFN010000095.1 GCA_021736615.1 Phycisphaerae bacterium
TGTGCGGTTTTGCCAAAATCTGTAATTTCGGCGTTTATATCCTCGCAATATGCGATGCAGACACCCGGATCGGAGCCTTCGGCGGAGATGTCGGTGATATAGTCAAATACAAAATCGACCCCCTCGATACCGCAGTCGCATGCTACGCCGATACATGCCCCGCTGTTATGGGAGGTATACGGGATAGCATCGTCAACCAGAAACTGGTGCCGCGTCACCCCGCGTGCCTGAAAACCCATACCAACAAGCACACCGCAAAGTTTACGGGCAATATGCCCGGTCCCAGGACTGTCCAGGTTATCAGTATCGTCAATCCCAATCAATATAGTTCGCATAATCACCTTTATAACTTATTGCTGTTGAGCAAAGCGAAATCCACCGAAGGCGGACTAATTAAATTCCGACTTAGGACTGCTTTTTACCATATGCACGGACCCATCGAGAACCGCATAATTTACGCCCTTTTTATACCACCGATGGGCCGTCGGTATACCGCTAAACCAGCTATCGCTGAATACCCACGTATTTTGCCGCATAGTATCTTTTAAAAGCCTTGGCCACGGCAGCTTCTTTAGAAAGAATGTGCTTAATTGCCCGTTAGTTGGCCGGTCAGTAAAACAGTAATAAAAATAACCAATATTACCCTGGTCGAAATTCTCATCGGAATATTTCAGTTCGTCACTCTTTTCACTCGGACAATAATAGTTCCTGGGCTCCTGAACGTAACCGCCGCCGGATAATATCCTTACCAGTTCAATATGCGAATTGTGCAGCTGCCTGTCAACAGGCAGTTTCGAATTATTTTCGCCGGAATACGCCAGCGACGCAAGAACCAGACCCCGCTGGTTACTTCTGCATATAACAAGCCTGGACTGGTCCTTTGCCCTGCCGATAGCAGGAACGATGATAGCCAGCAAAAAACTTATTATCGCCATTACAACCAGCAGTTCAACCAATGTAAAACCGCATTTACCGTCTTTAGGCAATTTTATTCCGCTCCGGTAAGCCAGTTACCTGCCAGCATGGCAAGGTCGACAAGATCAACCTTCAGGTCGCCGTTAATATCGCCGTCTACAGTCACTGCGAAAGTGGAAACCTGCTTACTTTTGTTGTTTACGTCTATCGAACTTCTGTTTGTGTGGTAAATAGTAGGCTCCGGGTCAGTGGCAACATACCCATAAACGCTAAATACTACCGGCGCCGGGACATCACTGAAAGAATATTCGATCGTAATCGTGTTGTATGGGTACGGGTTATTTTTGTCGATCACATGGTCAAGCCCTGAAAGTCCTGAAACCCCGTAAACCGTAACCATACCTGTCTCAAAAGCATAGCTGACAGGCTCGTGATCAGGGTTTGTCATTGAATAAAAGCCGCTTGGCCTTCCTGCAGGATTGTCATAATACACAAAATCAGAAGCATCCAGTGTGTAAGGTGCATTACCTGCAAGGTTAAGAGTCATTGAAAAATTTTCATCCAGATTGTCCGTGCCGATTGCAACCAGAATAAGTATATCCGAAAACAGGTTGCTGTCGCCGGTATTGCCAATCACAAAACTGCCGGATTTAGCGCTGGACACGAAATGCCCGTCAATAGAACCGCCGTTAAAAAAACGCAAAGCGTTCATTCCCCTGGCCTTGTAAATGTCTTTCTGCGGATCATAAGCCCCCTGAACAAATGAGATCGGATACGAAGCCTGAACGTCAGCTGCGTCGGCTGCGTTTACAGGGTATATGTTCGGGACATTGACCCCAAGAAATTGTATCCAGTTATCACCGGACAGGTCATCCCACGGTTTGTATTCTGCCGTACAGATATCAGCGATCATTAAAAAAATTACTAAACCGACAAACTTCGACAATTCTTTACTGCTTTTCATTTCAATCTCCATTTTCTCTTACTGTTTCAGTTCAAATTCTTCCAAATATTTCTTATATGCAGCCTCTGCTGCCTCTTCAACTTCATTGTGAAATTTTGAGTATGCTTCCATCCAGGCCCTGCCCTTCTCTGTCAGATTGCTTTGGCCGTGCGTCCTGCCGCCCCTGGATTTGTTCACTAAAGTAAAATCGAGAAACTCTTCGGCATCTTTCAGATTACCCCAGGCCTTGCGATAGCTTATTCCCAGCTTTTCACAGGTCGACTTAAGCGACTCTGTTTTTTCAATAGTCTCAAGCAGCCGCCATTTACCGTCACCGAACGAACATTCTGATCCGTTCGAGGACAACCATAACTTAAGCCGCGGTTTCAGGCTCTTTTCGCAAGTTTTATCCATTATCAGTTTCCCGAGTCAAAGCTTGATTACAATTTTCTCTGCCTGCAACACCCCCGATATGCTAAAATAAACATATCGGTGCCCAAAAAAAAATGCCGACAGTACCCCGCCCGCAAAAGTGCCTATGTATTAGTATAGACAGGCTGCCCAGCGGGTTGCGTAAATATTAACATAAAAAACCCGTTTGTCACGCAGGAAATGCGAAAAAAATGAAAATAACCGCTAGCTGGCTATTCGACTTCTGTCAGGATAATGGCGTCTACCGGGCAGTCGTATGCGGCTTCTTCGACCTGGTCTATCAGTGAAGAAGGGACCTTTTCGACCAGTGTAACGGCTATATCTTCGCCCATTATGAACACTTGAGGACAGGTATCAACACAAACCCCGCAAGCAATACAGGTATCTTCGATTCGTACGTTCATAGTAAAACCCCCATTTTGGAATAATAAATCGACCAAGGCCGGAAACCAACAGCCGTCTGGCAAAGATATCGGTCTAAAATCAGCAAATATTTAGACGATATGCAATCTTTTTCTGGAAATTTAAAAATCACATGCTATACTAACCGCAATTGGTGATTTCCAATTGAATAATAATTCATCAATAATAAATAATAAATTAAAATGGTCGGGTCCCATACAAGTCGGGCACGTGAAATTGGTCAGGCGGGGAACCGAGCAGCCATAAGCGATCGCTCTGCTGTGTATGGTAAACCCGGCCACCTTTTTTCAATTTATTATTTATGATTGATTATTTATTATTCTGATCGGGCATTATGGACCGTAATGAATTGAAAAGACGTACTAAGGAATTTGCTCATCGTTGTGTTAAACTAAGTGCGAGCTTGCAGGGTGATTATTTAAGTCGCCATATTTGCTCGCAGCTTATACGGTCCAGCACTTCGGTCGCCGCAAATTACCGTGCTGCTTGCATAGCACATTCACAAGCAGCTTTTTTATCGAAATTGAGCATTGTCATTGAAGAAGTCAATGAGTCCGCGTTCTGGATGGAGTTTCTACTTGAAGAAGGCAGATTAAGAGAAAATTTGGCTAGCCACCTCCTGAAAGAAGCTTCAGAACTAACAGCAATCTTCATCGCATCAAGAAAAACGTTGCAAACAAAAAACAATAATAACCAATAAATATCGAAGATTCCGGCTTTACGTCGGGAATAAATTCCTATGGCCTATACAGTACTTGCAAGGCGTTATCGATCACAAACATTCGACGATGTTGTCGGGCAGGATGCAGTTGCGCAGACTTTGCGTAATGCTATTGAGAGTGATCGTGTTGCTCATGCCTATTTGTTTAACGGTACTCGCGGGGTTGGTAAGACTACTATGGCGCGGGTATTGGCTAAGTCGCTTAATTGTCTTGAGTTCGACGCACCTACCGTTACGCCGTGCTGCAAATGCGATAGCTGCGTAAACGTCAACACCGGCGAGGATCTTGACGTTATCGAGATCGACGGTGCCTCCAACAACGGCGTTGATAATATTCGCGAGCTTCGACAGAACGCGATCTACCGCCCGGCCCGTTCGAGGTTTAAAATATATATCATTGACGAGGTCCACATGCTCAGCACAGGCGCGTTTAACGCCCTGCTGAAGATTCTGGAAGAACCGCCCGAGCACGTGAAATTCATCTTCGCAACGACCGAACCAAACAAGGTACTGCCGACTATACAGTCACGATGCCAGCGGTTTGACTTTTCCAGTATCTCGCCGCCGATTGTCGGTAAGCAGCTTAAAAAGGTTCTCGAAACCGAAAAGATCAAAGCCGACGACGATCTTATACTGCACCTGTCTCGGCTGGCCAACGGTTCGATGAGAGACGCCCTTAGTCTGCTTGACCAGCTTATCAGCACCGGCACGGAGCCTTTGACCGTTGAACTTCTCGAAGAGTTCCTTGGAGAACCGAACCGCGCAAAGATATGCCACCTGCTTGACCGGATTGCCGAAAAGGACGCCGCCGAGGTACTCAATATAGTCGACTCCCTGCTCAAAAGCGGGCTGACCTGCATACAGATCGTCGATTCGCTTATAGACTGCATGCGTGACCTGATGGTTATCGCAGCAGCCGGTGACAATAGCGAACTGCTGCTGCTGACTCCGGACGAGAAAAAAGCGATGAGCCAGGTTGCAAAGAAATTCGACGCTCCCGCCCTGATATTCAGCATTACGACGATGGAAAAACTCCGCTGGACGATCAAGAACAGCGAATCGGCACGGGCACTGCTGGAAGCTTCAATGCTAAGGCTTGCACTTAGCGAACATTTCCTCGGCGTTGAAAAACTGATCAATCAACTCAAACAAAGCATAGCAAGACCGGCAGCATCGCCAGCGGGACAGGTAAAAAAAAAACTAACCGCTGACCGGCAGGCTAACGACCAACGGTCCGCGGCGATACCAATAAACGAAATACCCACAGCCGCTCCGATGATACCGGCAGGCGAGTTGACCCTGGAATCCATACAACAGAACTGGGAGAACATCGCCTCCGGGGCCAAAGGTATGACTGCTTCGATGCTCAAAAACGGAGTGCCAGCCCAATACAACGGTGGAACGCTTACGGTACAGTTCAAGCAGGAATTCAACCGTGTAGGCTGCCAGGACAGGCATGATGAAATTTGCAAGATCTTTAAAGCCGCGACGGGCGCTTCGATAAACATGAAATTCGAATTGCAAACCGGCGGTGACAGTGCCAATGCACCCAGCAGCCCGGCAGCTGCTGCACCGGCACAGGCTGGTAATAAACCGATGTCCTCGACAAAACGCCAGGAAGTCATGGACGACCCGGACGTTAAAGCTATTATGTCGGGCCTAAACGCGACACTACTGAATATTGAACTGGCAAAAGAAGAACTATAAGCATAAGGAGATTATATGAAACGTCTAGCCTTCATTATATTAACCGCCTGCTTATGTTCCTCATGCACAATCGACTATCGCTACAAACCTGATAAATCAACAGATAAAAGCAAAAGCTCATCAGAAGACCTTCATCTGCTATATCCGCAAAGGGCTAAATGGGTAGGCCTTATTTCCGTAAGAACCATCGGACCGAAATTGGCAGATATCGCCACGCCGGTAGGGTTCAATATTTCACCCACTGAGGTTAACGCTGCACTGATACCCAAGAAATATACAACTTCTCTTTACGCCGATTCTGAATATTATTATATCATGTTCAGTGCTGGAAAACGGAAACCCTCGGTAGTAAGAGATTATGGCTTTAAAGTAAACGGCAGAACCGGCAAGCCGCATTTATCTATGAAACAAAAACCGGCTAAACTTTCTATTCTCAAGCAAGAACAGGAATTCCAAAGTGTTAAGGATAAATTATTCGCCAAATACGGCGGTAATACAGAAGGTATGTAATTCAATTTTGCATTTTGATATTTAATTTTTGAAATAACTATGAATCCAGCGTATACAGACAGCTTGAACGAATTGATGGAGCAGTTTGGTAAACTTCCGGGTATCGGCCCGAAGACTGCCGAACGATTAGCTTTTCATATTTTGAAGACCGATACGGATAAGGCTTTGCAACTTGCCACCGCTATCAGCCGTGTTAAGAAGAACACGCGGCAGTGCTCGGTGTGCTGCAACCTTGCCGAGGGTGAGCTTTGCAAGATTTGCTCAGACGCCAGCCGTGACCGGTCGATAATCTGTATTGTCGAGCAGTCGAAGGATATTATCAGCCTGGAAAAGACGGGGCTGTGCAAGTGGGTGTATCATGTTCTCGGCGGGCATATCGCCCCGCTGGAAGGGGTCGAACCAACGGACCTGACGATAGACCACCTGCTGAAACGCATCCGCACCGGCGAGGTAAAAGAGGTGATAATGGCGACGAACCCTAACATCGAAGGGGACGGGACATCGCTGTATATCAGCTCGCTGCTGCGGTCGCTGCCGGTGAAGATTACCCGGCTTGCGAGGGGGCTGCCTTCGGGGTCGAACATTGAATTTGCCAGCGGCAAGATCCTGGCTGACGCGATCATGGGGCGATCTGCCTTGGAGTAACAAGAGCAGACACCTTGAATTCCAGTTGACTTAATCTTGAAAACACGATACCAAAAGTTTGCCGTTCTGTACCGGTTTCAAGTTGAGCTTTTTATATACTCAGCATGTCCACTGAATACTGTCATTTCGACTTGCTATCAGTGATAAATTAAATTCCGCACTTATACAGCGTCGGCGCATCTGCTTTGTCGGCTTTTTGGCGTTTTGGATTTTTCCGATTTGACTGTATTGTTGCGAGGAAATAGCGTAATAAAGGATATTAGAAATGGATCAAGCGGCTTTTCTGGAATTAAAACGTCGAACAATTGTTAAATCGCTTATCTGGCGTGTAATAGGTATCGTCTGGACATGGATAGGTGCCTATTTTATTTTGGTGCATATGCCGGAAAAATTTAGAACCGCAACTTTAATGGCCATAGCCATAGCTGTATACCATCATTCTACACGTATAATCATGTACTATATATATGAGCGTATATGGAGTAGAATCTTATGGGGCAGAGTTAGCAAAGATAAATTGGAAACAGTCGCAATTTCTGCAAAAACAAAACTGCTCTGGATAATTATTGTAACATTAAGCCTGGTCTTGATCTTTTTCCTGATACTTTACGTTACTCCTATGATGAAAAAATGAATTTAATTCTTATGTTTATTCTATGATCGAATAATCCAACAGACACGAAGCCCGGCAAGACCACTAAATTGCCCATCTTCTGGTAAATGTACCGGGAATTTACCCGGCTTGCGAGGGGGCCGCCATCGGGGTCAAACATTGAATTTGCCAGCGGCAAGATACTGGCTGACGCGATCATGGGGCGATCTACCTTGGAATAGCACGAGTAAATACCACCTGGCATTACAGACAGACCCTCGAAAAAGTTTACCATTGGTTTACCAAAATTACACCGACTTTGAGCTTGCGAAATTTTATATATCTATTATATCTTTTGAAGTCTATTATTCCAGCTTGCTATCGAGGGTTCTTCGCGATTCTCTTTATACTAGACCCGGTGTGTATATTTGGTTGAGTTTTCGGTTACTTCAATTTTTCTTTAAGATTTGGCTGTATTGCTGCGAGGAAATTGCTTAACCGCGGATTTTGCAGATAACGCGGATTAAAATGAGGACACCACAGCAGGCACAGTACAAGCTAAATTGCCTATCTTCCGGTAATTATACCGGGTGTCTTTAATTGAGCCTTTGTTTTGCCTATACAAATTCTGACGATACCAAAACCTGACATACTTATCAGAAAACCAACCAAAAACAGCATATTCGCAGTACTGCCAATGGACCCTTTACCTATCACAGTAAGTGCGAGTCTCCAGAATACTGCGATTGTCAATAAAATCACACCCAACCCAGCGCAAATATTACCGCCCCACATCCAAACATGCTGCGATCTGCTCATTTTCTGCTTTGCTTCGGCGATCTGCTCTCTCGTTATAAAATTACGAGCAAGTGGAGTATCGGGTTTACCCTTGAATCCACCAGTCATCCAACGCCAGTAAGGGATATATAGCCAGCGAATCTCAAGATAATGCAGCCACATACCTGCCATAAGAAGCATTGTACTAATGAATACAACAAGGCCAGCCAAGGCAAATAGTTCCCGTGTTTGACTATCAGGGCTATGGATATACCAGTATATCACAAAGCCTTCAAAGCATGCAAGGCCCGCTAAAACAACAGAAGTCAATGTTAAGGCAACTTTTGAAAAGCGTCTCATAAGTGATCTCCTTGAATTGGATATTTTCATTCTACTACCAATATAGACGTGATTATAGAGGGGACGTTACAGAAAAAAACAAAAAAACATGGTTTTTATGTTTTTTGGGCAAATAAAAGACTTCCGGAAGTCGTTATTTTGCATATTTTCTTGAATTTGCTGCTTTATGATTGAATATTCGGAGCCTTATGCCGAAAAAACGGCCATGATTTAAATAATCCAGCAGGCACGAGACCTAATTACAGCATTAAACTACCTATCTTCCGGTAATTATACCGGGAGTCTTTTAATTTACGCGGATTAAAATGAGGATACCGCAGCAAGCATGGTACAAGACAATTAACTATCTTTCGGCGATTGTACCGAGAGGTAGAGTAATTTGTTTAAAGCCGCAGGGAAGGAAAATGTTGACAATTGATGTAGATTGTTGTATAATTATCGGCATCTCACAGAGAAAATCATATCTTTAACTATGCGAATAGCTATTTCAGATTACATACTCCTCTGGGGTGACTGCGTAGAACTCGAGAATGCAGCTAATTACTACCACTAAATTTGTTTGGGAATGATTATTATGAAAAAAATGATTTTGATATTAGGATTTTTGTTGTCAGTGGCAGGTTTTGTTTATGCAGGCAACCTTGAACCTACGGCAGCCCCTGGCTCTACTATGAAGACTCTTGATCAGGTTGAACCTCGGATCGTCATCTCAGATGCTACTACGCCAGGGGATTTGACTTGCAGTTATAAAATTACCCAGCCCGGATCGTATTATCTAGCTGGTAACTTAACGAGTAACTTTAAGCATGGCATTTTGATTTCTTCCAGTGACGTTACTATTGATCTTGAGGGGTACAGAATTTACTCTTCATGGGCTCTTGCTCCTATAGGTTCTAATTTTAATTTCGATGGCATATCGATTGAATCCGGATTAAGTAATATTGAAATAAAAAATGGTTCGATTATCAGTAATGATGCCACCACTAAGCTTGGAACATACAGCGGTTTTAGACACGGTATTTCCGGGGACGCAACTCCATTATCAAATGATATTGATATTAAAAATGTTAAAATTCATAATTGCAGGGTAAGTGCCATTCTTTTGCCTGGGGATCGCATCAGAATTGAAAAATGCAAAATAGTAGGCAACTTTTTAAACCCAAGTGATAATTATGGTTACGTTATTAGAACAGGTGGATCAAGTGAAATTTCTAACAATATAGTTTCAGGAAATGGTATTTCAACAGATGCGGCAGTCTATGTTATCAGAGCTTCAAAAAACTCCAGGATTTTAAACAATGTAGTAACGGAAAACGGTAAAGATTCCACAGACTTCGTATATGGAATTTCTGCTGACGACTATTCAATTATTTCTGGAAATGCGGTTAATTACAACGGTGAAAATGCTGGGGGTCTAGTTCGTGGCATTTCTGCAGGGGCCAAATGTAGAATTATCGGCAACACGGCCAATAATAATGGCTACCTTTGTCAACTACGCACACAGGGGTTTTATGCGAGGGAAGGTTGTTTGATAACTGACAATGTGGTCTGTGATAATAATCTTTCCGCTACTGGTGCTAGTCCGGGTTACGGAATTGAAACTTCCAGGAATTGCCTTATTGATCGCAATATGATAAGTGGTAATAATGGCGCTAATCTGTATGCTCTGATACCAAAGACAATTGGAACAAATCATACTGAAGAATAGAAACGACTCTTAAGGAAACCTTAATTTAATAAGGATTTTACAATGAAGAAACTTATTTTATTTTTGCTTCTAGTGATTTGCTCATACGCTAATGCAGAAAACATTGATCCTTATGTTGATGGTTCAAAGTTTGCATACGCTGAAAATGTCGGATGGATAAACTTTGATCCTGGCCAGGGAACTGGCGTGCAGGTTTCTTCGTCAAGCGTCGAGGGGTTTGTGTGGTCGGAAAATATCGGCTGGATTAATCTTTCACCAACTAACTATGGCGGGGTCTTCAATGATGGTAATGGGAATTTTAGCGGCTTTGCCTGGGGCGAAAATGTCGGATGGATCAACTTCAATCCAACTGTGCCCGATGATGGAAATGACTATGGCGTTAAGATTGCCTCTGATGGTCGTTTGTCAGGATATGCCTGGGGTGAAAATATCGGCTGGGTTAACTTTGGTATAGTTGAAAGCTATGTAGTTATTTGCAAGGTTGGCATTGAAGATTTACATAACTTCATGAATCAATGGCTTGAAACGGGGGCTGGCCTTGATGCAGATATTGATAATACAAATAAGGTCGACATGCAGGACTATGCTGCATTTGCAGGCTATTGGATGACATTTTGTCCAGATGCATGGCAGTTGAAATAAGGAAAATTAAAAGACTCCCGATATAATTACCGGAAGATGGGTGGTTTTGGGTAAATTAAAGGTTAAGTGGTCCACAGAAGTGGTCCGCCGGGGCCGAGGGGTAATCCGAAGGCCATCCAGAGACACAGCATTATAATCCAGGAGATCAGCAGGAATATTGAGTAGGGCATCATGGTTGCTATGATGGTGCCTATTCCGTTTTTTTCGTCGTACTTCTGGGTGAAGGCGACGATTAGGGCGAAGTAACTCATCATGGGGGTGATCAGGTTTGTCGCGGAATCGCCGATGCGAAAAGCAACCTGGGTTAGTGCCGGGTGGTAGCCGAGCAGCATGAACATGGGCACGAACACGGGTGCCATTATAGCCCATTTGGCCGAGGCAGAGCCCATGAATAAGTTGATAAAACCGGCAAGGACGACGAAGGCTACGATCAAGGGGATGCCGGTCAGGCCGACGTCCTTTAGGAATTCGGCTCCGTGAATGGCGAGGATGATACCAAGTCTGCTGTATTTGAAAAAGTATACAAATTGAGCGGCAAAGAAGACCAGGACTATGTAATTGAGAAAGGGCTTGAGGCTGTTGACAATATGTTTCATGCAGTCTTTATCGCTTCTGACAGTGCCGGCGATAATGCCGTAAATCAGGCCGGGTACCAGAAAGAACAGCAGAATACCGATGATGATGCCGGAAAAGAAGGGAGAATCGAGCAGGCTGTTGGTTTCGGGGTTTCGAAGTACGGCTCCATCTGGAACTACCGCCAGGGCAAGGATGGCGATGACGAAAATCAGTCCGATGAGGGCGCCTATCAGGCCCTTGTTCTGCCGCGGTGTAAGGGGCTTTAGAGAAACTATGGGCGCCGGGCCGGAATATTTACCAAGCCTGGGGACGACTATCTTTTCGGTTACGAACGTGCCGACTATGGTAATCATAACGGTGGAGGCACACATGAAATAGTAATTGACCACGGGATTGACTTTTTGGGCCGGGTCGATGATCTGTGCGGCGGCTTCTGAGAGGCCGGCCAGGATAGTGTCGTTGGCGCCTATCATGAAATTTGCACCGAACCCGCCGCTGACTCCGCAAAAGGCGGCGGCAAGACCGGCAAGGGGATGTCTTCCGATAGCATGGAAGATCATGGCGCCTAACGGGATTAAGATGACATAGCCGACGCCTTCGCCTATTGATGACAGGACACCGGCTAAGACGATTGCCGCGGTAATCAGACGGGCCGGAGCATGCAGGACAAGAGCCTTAATCATTGCCCCAAAAAGTCCGGAGCCTTCGGCAATGCCGATCCCTATCATGGCCGTCAGGGCGTAGCCCAGCGGGGGGAATTTGACAAAGTTGGTCATTATATTAGTGTACATCCACCTGAGACCGTCTCCGCTGAGGAGGTTATTGGCGGTGATTACGGACTGGTCGGCGGGGTGAACGGCTTGTGCGGAAAATACCTCGGCAATCCAGGAGGCCAGGACAACGAGCAGGGCCAGTAACGCGAAAAGCGTGGCCGGATGCGGGAGCTTGTTTCCTGCAAACTCGATAAAGTCCAACGCCTTCTTTGGTGACCGTTTGATAATTGACAGTGTTTTATACAACATCGCCATGAACTCCTTACTCGAAGATGTGCAATTTGTTACTATATAACTCTATTATAAGTGACAATTAATTTAATATGAGTATAGTCACTTCCACGAAAATGTCAAAAGTTCATACGAAAAGTTATACGATTTTATTTGAACCGCTTTACTCTTTAATACCTATGAGAAAGCAACGCTCACTGAAACGGCAAAATTGTTTATCTTTCGGTAAATATACCGGGAGTCTTTAATTCAATTGACATTACGAAATCATTTTGGTACAATGTTTTTCTTAATTTTGTTTAGGTCAGTAGTTTTTATTCTGGCCTATATTAACCTTAGATATCTGCTTGGAGTGTGATGATGAAAAGAGTTCGGGTGATTTTGTGCGCATCGTTTGTGTTGTTTGTTTATGGTTCAGCTTTTGTTGACGGTGCCGTGCTTTCCGGCGAGGGCAGTTCCGCCAATCCTTATCTTATCGACAATCTTGCAGATTTTAATGTGTTTGCGAATCCGGCTAACGCTGCGACTTACTGGGCGTCCGGTGTCCATGTTAAACTTACAAATAATATCAGCCTGGCCGGTTTGTCTTATGAAACCGCTGTTATCGCTCCGAGCACGGTTTTTAACAACTTTAACTTTTATGGAACACCCTATAAAGGTTCATTCAACGGCAGTGGTTTTGAAATATCCGGTATGACTATCAATGATAATGGTGCCGGGAATTCGTTTATCGGCTTGTTCGGCAGTATTGAAGGCGGGGTTGTTGAGAATCTTGGTGTTGTGAATTGTTCAATTGATGTCGGATTTCAAAGCGATTCCGCCAACCAAACTATATCGAATCTGGGCTTACTAGGCGGCCGTTTATTCGGCGGGTCCGTCATAAACTGCTATTCAACAGGTACTTTGAAAGCAACCGCACATGGCAGTCAGCAGGCAAACGCTATTAAAATCGGCGGAATGTTCGGCTCATTTGAAGGTACGATGAGTGATAGCTATTCTTCCTGTACGTTAACGGTTTCAGGGGTCTGCGGTTATTATATGCAGCTTAATTACATTGGGGGGCTGTGCGGTTTATCCGAGTATGGTTCGATCAGTGACAGTTATGCAACTGGGGCGGTTACAGTAACTGCATCCAAGGGTCTTGATTCAAGTCCGTATATCGGACATAAAATTTATTCGATTGGGGGATTGTGCGGTCAGAACGAAGTAATTATCAAGAAATGTTATTCTTCCGGTCCGGTTCAATGCAGTTCAAACAGCTTTTCAGATTCGACTTTGCAAAATATAGGAGGATTGATCGGGAATAACCTTTATGGTCCGGTTAGTGACAGCTATACGACAAGTTCTGTTTCTGCTATCGCGTTAGCGGATCGACGGTTTGCACACTGTCGTGAAATCGGGGGACTGATAGGTTATAATAAGCAGACACTTACGAATTGTTACTCTGCGGCAGCGTTTTCGACGGAAGTGAGTTCAGGGAACCCGCTCGCCGAATACGAAGGCAATCAGGGCGGGTTGTGCGGTTACAATTCGGGTACTGTTACTGCTTGTTTCTGGGATAAAGATGTTTCCGGTATGACTGATGGCGTTGGCAATGTTAATCCTGACCCTGCCGGTGTTACAGGTAAGTCAACCGGCGAGATGGGTGTTGAGAGTTTGTATACCTCCGCGGGCTGGGATTTTGATTTGTCAGACGGTTCTGCGGATTGGAAGATGTCCGGGGGATACCCCAAGCTGACCTGGGAGGCTGCTTACACGGTTGGTCTTGAAGAATTTGCAATGCTGGCTGAGTACTGGCAGATGACTGGTTGCGATGCAGGTTTGGCTTGTGATGCAGCTGACTGGTACGACGATGGAACGATCAACGTGCTCGATTTGCTGCAGCTTGCTAAAAGCTGGATGGGTGCCGAAATAATATTGGAGTAACAATTTTCATTTAATGATTAGATGATGGTTGTGTTGCGTTTAGGTTGAGGATATGATGCGGTTATTGTTTTAGTTTTTCGTTTGCCAACTGCATTTATTGGAGAGATTATGAGCAAGTTCGGGTTTGTTTTTGGTATTGTTGTTTGCGTGTTGGTTTTTGGGGTTTGTTCTTGTTCGGATCGCGGCGGCGATGAGCCTGCTGCTTATACCGGCGATGGAACGGCTTTGTTTGACGGCATGAGCCTTGCGGGGTGGACGGTGCTTAACTGCGAGGCTGTTGTCGATGGCGGGGACATTTTGCTTGTAAGCGGTAACGGGCTTGTGCAGAGCGAAAAGATGTACGGCAATTTTGTGCTGGAATTCGACTGGAAACCGCTTGCCGAGGATAACTGGGACAGCGGGATATATTTCCGGTATGATGCCGTAGAGGAAGGCCGGCCGTGGCCGAAACGCTGGCAGGTAAACCTGAAAAAAGGGGCAGAGGGGAATATGGATTCTCTCAAGGGTGCTCGCAGCACGGGTCTATTCAAACCGGGCAAGTGGAACCGGTTCAAGATAACGGTTGAAGGAGCAAAGGTCTCTGTGGAAATCAACGGAAAACCGGCATGGCAAGCAGAAGGACTAAGGGGACCGGAAACGGGTTTTATCGCCATCCAGGCGGAAGTACCGAATGGCGGCAAACACCGATTCAGGAATATTTATCTGACCGAGCTTGAATAAGGCATCAAATAATCTACCTTTGCATTTGTCTGCTTTTTATTGTATAATTATATCGTAAATTGATTTTGCAGGTTTTATTGTCCGTATTCATTACGGAGGCTGATTATGAAAAAAAATACTGCTATAAACAAGGTTGACCGGAGTGTGGGAGTTCTTAAGCAGACGGGCAGTCCCGACAGTAATTTTGTCGATGCGTCTCCGGAAGTTTTGCTGGGGTTTATGTGGGAACTAACTGCCGAGGTATATTCTCTTAGGGGTGACTTTGATGCTGAACAAAGATTACAGCGAAATGTTACAAATCTTATCGAGCCATGACCTTAGCCTACTTTTACAGTCTTCCTGAATGGAATTGTATTTCCAGTTTGAGAATGATTTGAATAAGTTTCCCAATCTGGAGTATATTCCTCTGCCTGATTTCCCCAAGTCGTCCAACCTTTTCTAGTTCCCCTTCCAAATAACTCTAAATAAGGGCCCCAACTACAAGATTCAATTAATTCATATTGCTCGTCGGGTTTTCTGCTATGCTCTCTTTTACGTGAAGAAATTATATTTTCCTGGCTTCGACCGGGCTGTAAAGTTCTAACTTTTTTACCTCGAACACCAAACAAAATCACCTCTGTGACATTTCTAAAATAAAAACCAACGCCACGTCTATCTGGTCCGCCATCTTTTCTAATCTTATACCAAATAAGATTAGTTTTATATGTAAAACCCCAGTTATCCATCACCTGTAGGCCTTCTGCCAATAACGCATTAGGTACCCATAGATAAAGATGTGCTCTCTCTTCAGCTATCGCCTCAACAGGCAAATCTTTTATTTCCTGAAGCTTCATTGTAGGATACCGCGAAAGCCTTTTATGCTCTGGTGCCATTTTGCCGGTACGGTTTTGAAACTGCCATGGGGGATCGGCAAGTATTGTTGAGAACTTCTTATTGCCTGCGAAATTTAATAAGTCATCTGAAGCATTCATATCTATTTCCCTATCTCTTTTATTACATCGGGCCTTATTCCAAAAACTAATACTGGACAGCCACCGTGCCTGCCTGCATTAAGCCGGGGGAGCAATTTCCCCATCCAAGTAGTACTTGCACCATATTTTTGTTTACACATCTTCGGATTGCCATCGCTTTTATAGTCTACTGTACCATCTTTTTTCAACAGTTCTGTAACATCAAACACTGGATTCAATTTTTCACTTCTAGTTACCAATACTGCTACACTAATAACTCCGCATTCGTGAAACATTCGAAAAGCATACAAATCACGGTCAAATGTCTGATCCTTACTATTCCATTCCAGATCAAATGCAACTTGCCCTTTTACGTAATCAATTTTATGCCCGTCTATGTAATTTTTTAAGGTAATTGGTTCTTTATCTGGAAGTTTGTGCTTTTTTAACCCTCCACTTGGCAATATTTCTTCGCTATGTTCAGAAATTCGAACAATTAAATCGCCTTGAATTTGTGTCTCACACCACCCTTCTGGACGTAATTGTTCGGAAAACTTCTTAGGTATAACCGATTCGCTACCACCGGGCATTCCAATATCTGTTTTTGTTATCCGGAAGTTTAACAAAGCCTGTTCAATTTCGCTCATCTCATTTGGATATGAAGTTTTAAGTATAGCAGCTGCATGTCTATAACTATAAACATCGTAGAGATTTAACACTTCAGAATCAATGTGACAGCTAATGGCCTCTAAGGTATCAGCATTATGGTTAAGAGTATAAGATATATCTCGTTGCGCGTCATCTTTAGCCATTGCATCCTTCCATTTACCATAAAATCCATAAATTCAAACACTTTTCGCACTTAAGCATACAGTAGAATGGTGAAAATGCAAACAAAAACCCTTTTAAATATACGTGGTTAAATGAAACCGCGTATACCAGATCTGACAGCCCTGTATATAGCCTTTTTTATATGTTTTTTTTAAAAATCCGTGTAAATCCGTGCAATCCGTGGTTGATTATTCTATAATGGCATGATAATTGCTTTAGCATGGTTTAAAGCCGGCAGGATGCCGGCGATACAGTTTGCGATTGTTTCGGATAGTGGTTTTTGACTATATTTAACGCGGTATCGGGTTTTTATTACAATGAAAATGTCTCTTTCAGGTCAGATGCGTTTGGAGCAGCGGATGAAGCTTGCTCCCCGCATGATTCAGTCCATGGAAGTTCTTCAGCTTCCACTGCTGGCTTTGCAGGAAAAGATTGATGCTGAGCTTTCGAGCAACCCGGTTCTGGAACTTGCCGAAGACAGCAACGAAGACGAAAATCACGAAGAAGAATCTCCCGATGCCGAAGCCATCGAGCAAAAGGAACTTGTCGTAAGCGACGACTCCGACAATGCCGAGGATTTTCAGCGGCTTGACGAGATCGGTGATAGCTTCGATGATTATTTAGAGCAAACAACTCCCTACAAAAGCACACGCCCTACCGGCAGCGACAAAAAACTTGAAGCACTGCAAAATACCGCCGCCGATCAGATTTCGCTTCATGACTCTTTGCTGGGCCAGTGGGGGCTTGTCGAAGCCGATGAAAATATCAAAGACGCCGGTAAGGTCATCATAGACTTTATAGACGAGAAAGGATACCTGACTGTTCGGCTGGAGCAGCTTTATAATAAGGACAAACACAGCTTTAGTTTTGAAGAGCTGGAAAAGGCTCTTGACCGCGTTCAGAATCTTGAACCGGCCGGTGTGGGCGCTCGCGATGTTCGGGAATGTATGCTGATACAAATCTCCCAACTGCCGCAGGATATGAGCTTCGAGACGGAGATCATTACAAACCACTGGGATGAAATTCTGGAAAACCATCTTCCAAAGATCGCTAAGAAAATGCAGTGCTCGATGGACGATGTCTATAAGGCTATCGAAAAACTGAGCAAACTCGACCGGTCGCCGGGCCTGCAGATCGGCAAGACAGAAAACTATAATATTACCGCCGACGTTACCGTCGAAGCAGACGAAGACGGTAACGGGTACATCGTTTCCTTGACGGATGCGATGATACCGGATCTTCGGGTAAACAGTTTTTACTCGGAGATGTCGAAAGATCGTAAGGTCGATACGAAGACACGCGAGTTTTTGCAGCAAAATATTCATTCGGCCCAGTGGCTGATGGACGCGATCGCACAGCGTAAACAGACGCTTCTTAAAGTGGCGACGGCTGTGGTTGAATATCAGAAGGAGTTTTTCGAGAAGGGACAACTCTATCTGAAACCACTGCCGATGGCGACTATCGCAGATACGGTCGGAGTGCATATCGCAACGGTATCG
The DNA here is from genome assembly GCA_021736615.1 of Phycisphaerae bacterium. Next base: position 17,882 of record JAIPFN010000095.1, read on the forward strand.
CGGGCAGTTGCCGGCAAATATATTCAGTGCTCGCAAGGGATGCTGCCGCTTAGGGGGTTCTTCACGGGCGGGACGGAATCGGATGACGGATCGACGCAGAGCTGGGACGCTGTACGAGCGCAACTACAGACCATAGTCGACGAAGAAGATAAATCCAATCCGCTCAACGACGATCAGATATGCGAAAAGCTCATGGAACAAGGAGTTAAGAAGATCGCGCGAAGGACGGTGGCGAAATATAGAAAACTTATGGGTATACCGGCGGGTAGATTCAGGAAAAAATATTAATTCTTTATCCGCGGATTGAGTCGGGTAATAACCATGAAGAACATGAAGGACTTGAAGGAAAGATAAAAAAGATTAATATCATGAATACTTTGAAAATTAATGGTACTGAAAAGGAATTTGCCAGGTTACCTTCTACTCTTGTTGAGCTTCTTGACGAGATGAAGATCAACCATGCGACCATCGTTGCCGAAATCGACGGCGAGATTATTTCTCGCGAAAACTTTGACCAGACGCCTATCAACGCCGATCAGAATATCGAGTTGATCAGATTTGTAGGGGGCGGCTGATGTCAGATAAACTTATAATCGCCGGCAGAGAGTTTGATTCGCGGCTGTTTATCGGTACGGGTAAATATTCGTCCAACCGGGTTATGGCCGAATCTATCGCAGCTTCGAAAACGGAGATGGTGACGGTCGCGCTTCGACGGGTTGATATTGAAAATGAAAACGACGATATGCTGGCGGCTATCGACCGCGAGAAATATTTGCTTTTGCCGAATACGTCCGGGGCGCGTGACGCGAATGAAGCGATACGGCTTGCGAAACTGGCAAGGGCGGCGAGCGGGATCAACTGGCTAAAGCTCGAAGTGACGCCGGACCCGTACTACCTTTTGCCGGACGGGACCGAAACATTAAAAGCCGCCGAAGTATTAGTTCAGGACGGGTTTATTGTTTTGCCTTATATTAACGCCGACCCTATACTTGCGAAAAGATTGCAGGACGTCGGGACCGCCACGGTTATGCCGCTGGCCAGCCCTATCGGGTCCAACCAGGGTTTGAAAACCCGGGCGGCTATTGAGATTATTATCAAGCAGGCGACTGTGCCGGTGGTTGTCGACGCAGGGCTGGGGTTGCCTTCGCATGCGGCAGAAGCCATGGAAATGGGAGCCGACGCGGTTTTGGTCAATACCGCTATCGCGGCCGCGGGCGATCCGATTTTGATGGCCAAGGCGTTTAAGCAGGCGGTTCGAGCCGGACGACGGGGATACCTTGCCGGTAAGGCGGCGGTTACTACCGAGGCTAATGCGTCCAGTCCATTGACGGGTTTCCTGCGGGATTAGTTTTATAATCTCAACAGTATTCCTTTTCTATTTATCGCTTTGATTTAGCCCGGCGCTTGCGCTTAGGGCTGCTGTTTAAATTTACGGATTATTCAATTGTCACAAATTTCTAATTTACTTTCTAATAAAAAACTGGATCGTCAGAATGACGGGTTGCTCGAATTACTTAACAGCGTAACGGTCGATGAGGTTCGGGGTGCATTGCGTCAGTCGCCGGGTGAGTATTCGCTTAACCGTATGCTTACTTTGATTTCGCCGGCGGGACAGGATTGCCTTGAAGAAATGGCGCAGCAGGCGGCGGCGCTGACCGTTCAGCGGTTTGGCAGGACTGTTCAACTTTATGCGCCGCTGTATGTTTCCAATTACTGCTGCAACAGTTGTCTTTACTGCGGGTATAACACTTCTACGAAATTTAAGCGTACACGGCTGACTATTGATCAGGCTGTCGCCGAAGCCGATATTATCGCCTCGGAAGGGTTTCGGCATATTCTGCTGGTCAGCGGTGAGGATCCAAAGTTTGTCACCTGCGATTATCTGAACGAGTTGGCCGAGAAGCTTCGCTCGAAATTCAGTTCGGTTTCTATCGAGATTCAGCCGTTGAGTACGGAAGAATACGCAAAAGTTTTTCGTGGCGGTATCGACGGGGTTACGCTGTACCAGGAGACTTATGACCGCGAGACTTATGCCAGGTATCACAAGGCCGGGCCGAAGAGCGATTACAATTATCGGCTGGACACGCATGACAGGACGGCGGCAGGCGGGATGCGACGGCTTGGGGTTGGGTTTTTGCTGGGACTTAGTGACTGGCGATTAGAGACGCTTGCGATGAGCGAACACGCGGCGTATCTTATGAAGAATTACTGGCGGGCGCAGGTTTCGTTTTCGTTCCCGCGAATGAGGCCTGCTTTGAATGTTGCCGAGCAATATCAACATTTGGTAAACGATAAGGAATTGGTTCAGTTGATGCTTGCACTTCGGTTGTGTTTTGCAGATGCCGGGATCGTTTTATCGACCCGGGAAAGTGCGGCGTTTCGTGATAACCTTGTTAAGCTTTGCGTAACGAGGATGAGCGCCGGAAGTAAAACTAATCCGGGGGGCTACTCAGGTGACGGTAATTCTACCGAGCAGTTTGAGATCGACGATGACCGCAGTGCCGGACAGGTTGTGGAAATGCTGAAAACAGCCGGCAAGGAATGCGTCTGGAAAGATTGGGACGCGGGATTTGTAATGACGAATTACGAATGACGAATTACGAATTATTTATTTTTGATTTCAGCCAGTTGTACCAGTTTTCCATTCCTTGGCCTGTCTTTGCCGAAAGCTGGAATATCTCGGCTTTATCATTGACTGCTCTTATGTCTGCTATTACTCTTTCGAGATTGAAATCTATGTAGTCTATCAGGTCGATTTTGTTTATCAGGATTACGTCGGCTTTGGCGAAAGTTCCGGGGTATTTGATCGGCTTGTCGTCACCTTCGGGAACCGAGAGAACTACTACTCTAAGATTTTCACCGAGCGCAAAGTCCGACGGGCATACGAGGTTGCCTACGTTTTCTATGAATATTACATCCATTTCGGCAGCGGGTATTGCCGTAAGTGCGCCTGTGACCTGCTGGGCTGAGAGATGGCACGAGCCTTTGGTTTCTATCTGGACTGCGCTTGCGCCGGTGGCACGGATCTTTTGCGCATCGGTGTCTGTCCGGATATCGCCTTCGATAACCGCTATCTTTATTTCACCGGTAAGGTCGCGGATTGTTTGCGACAGTGTGGTAGTTTTGCCGGAACCCGGCGAGGAGATCACATTCAAACAGAGTATATCGTTATCGGCAAAGAACTCGCTGTTCTGGAGGGCGCATTCTTCGTTTTTGTCGAGTATTTTTTTGTTTAAGCTTATTTTCATTTGTTTATCGGTTCCAGTTCAATATCTTCCAGTAATAAGGGTGCGTCTTCTTTGAATTCAAATTCCATTGAGTTGCACTCCGGACATCCCGGTTTGTATACGTCATAGTCGAATCTTATTCCGCATTGCTTGCAGCTTGCCGACAGCGGTATGTGTTTTATGTTGAGCTTCATCCCTTCGCAGGCCGTTCCCTTGGCGATGAGGTCGAAAGCGAAGTTCAGCACTTCGTCATTGATCGGGTTGAACTGGCCACATGAGATCGTCGCTTCTATCGCGCGGGCGTTATGTTCGTTTGCCAGTTCCTGAATCGACTCGAAAATGCTCTGGGCTACCATGGTTTCATGCATCAGCATATCCTCGGAAGTTCGCGGCCGTACGGCATCTGGATTATTCTTCGTCCGCCGATTTTGGTGACAAGGTCGACGATCGGGTCGCCCTGGCCGTCTACTACGGTCCCAAGCACGCAGGCGTCCTTGCCGAGCGGGTGTTTTTTGCAGGCTTCGATTATCGCGTCTGCCGAGTCGGCACTTGCAATGATTACGACCTTGCCTTCGTTTGCGATATCGAGCAGGTCAAAGCCGAGCATTTCAGCAGCTGCGCGGACGGTCGGATTGACCGGCAGGTCGGTTTCCTGTAATTCTATAGAGCAGCCAGAAGCCGATGCAACTTCGTTAAGAGTAGCCGCCACCCCGCCGCGGGTCGGGTCCCGCATAAATTTTATATCCGGCGACACTGCCATTATATCATCGATAAGACCGTTGAGACATGCACAGTCGCTTTTCAGCGGTGAGTCGAATTTGATCCCTTCCCGCTGGGAGATGATCGTCATGCCGTGGTCGCCGAGCGTACCGTTGATTATTATCTTATCGCCGGGCTTGATTTTGTCGAAGGACAGGTTACCGCTTTTGGGTTTGGTTCCAATGCCGGCGGTGTTGATGAATATTCCATCGGCTGCACCGGACTCAACGACCTTGGTGTCGCCGGTTACAATTTCTATGCCCGCTGCTTTTGCGGTATCGGCTGCGCTTTGGAGGATTTTCTCGAACTGCCCGAAATCCAGGCCCTCTTCGATTATCAAAGACAGGCTGAGGGCGACCGGTTTTGCTCCGGCGACTGCAAGGTCGTTTACCGTTCCGCAGATGGCGAGTTTGCCGATGTCGCCGCCGCTGAAAAATAAAGGCTTAACGACAAAGCTGTCGGTTGTAAAGCAAACCACGTTCGAGTCGAGGGTTATCTCGGCCGCGTCGGTTAGCTGGCAGAGTTTGTCATTGCCGAAGCGAGGGACGATGTGTTTGTCGATTAGTGCACTGGTTAGTCTTCCGCCGCCTCCGTGAGCGAGGAGTATTTTTTTTGGCTGCTGATCGGTCAAGTTATTCTCCTTTTTCTTCTTCCATATTTGTACCACGCAGAACACGCTCCTTCTGTGCTTACCATACATGGGCCTACAGGTTCGTCGGGCGTGCATGCCGAATCGAACATCGCACATTCCGGCGGGTCGATCAGGCCGCAGAGAACTTCGCCGCATCGACAACCGGTAAGGTCCTCGGCTGGTATTTCGTCAATTCCAAATCGGGTCATCGCGTCGTACTTGCCGTACTTTTCTTTAAGCCTTAACGTGCCTTTGGATATTTTGCCAAGACCCCGCCAGTATCCGTCGTACGGCTCGAAATATTCTTCGATAAGCTTCATCGCGGCAAGGTTTCCGGCCGGCGTTACCGCGGCTTCGTATATTGATTTTGTTTCGGCGAGGCCTTCTGTTAGCTGGCGGCAGATTTCGGCTATGCCTTCGATCACCTGCATCGGTTCGAAGCCTGCAACAACGCATGGTCGTTTGTAACGTTCGACAATCGGCTTATAAGCGTCGGTTCCTATTATTACGCTAACATGGCCGGGACAAAGAAATGCATCGATCTTGTGATTTTTCTCCGAAAGCAACGCGTCCATTGCCGGGACCACCTGTTTGTGTCCGCTGAGAATGCAGAAGTTGTCCAGACCGAGTTTGTGGGCGTCGGCGACTGCGACGGCAGAAGCTGGAGTAGTAGTTTCAAACCCGACGGCGATGAAGACTACTGTTTTATCGGGATTTTCTTTTGCCAGGTTAACCGCGTCATCGCTGCTGAGTACAACCTTTACGTTTCCGCCGGCAAGCGATTCCAGCGAACCGTCCTTGCCGGGCACACGAATCATATCGCCATAGGTAGCGAGAATGCAGTCGTCGCGTTTGGCAAGATCGACAGTTATGTCGATATATCCCTGGTCGGTTACGCAGACCGGACATCCCGGCCCGGAAAGCAGTTTCAGTTTTTCCGGGATCGCCGAGCGGATTCCGTTTCTGAAGATCGAAACCGTATGAGTTCCGCAAACTTCCATTATGTTTATCTGCCTGCCGAGCTTATCGCAGGCGGCGTCCATTTGTGATTGTGCTATACAGATGCGTCTTAGCATTCTACTTCTTTACCCCGGATTTTGAATGTATAATAATTCCGCCAAAGGCGGATGTTCCATATTGTATAATGTATAATGATGAAAGGCTCCGCTGTATCATCCTGAGAGTTTGTTTGGGTTATCTTCGTAGTCTTCTATCTCCTGGAAAAGCTCCCAGGTCTTTTTCGCTTCCTCTTCATCGAGGGTTGTGATCGCAAACCCGGCGTGGATCAGGACGATGTCGCCGATCTTTACACCCGGAATGAGAGTTGTTCTTACGTTCCAGCGGTTGCCCATGGCGTCTACCACCGCTTTGTCGTCTTCAAGCTCAATTATTCTAGCTGGTACTGCCAAACACATTTAGTCTGTCCTTTCGTAAATCGTCAATCGAAAGTCATAAGTCGTTATTTGCACATCTCGGCGGCGATTGCTGCCTGGCCCAGGGCGATACCGCCGTCGTTTGCGGGCACTCTTCTTTTAAATAATACAAAGAAACCGGAATTTTTCAACTGCTGAATTGTCAAGTTTGCAAGATAGTTGTTACAAAATACCCCGCCGGACAGTGCAACGGTCTTAATTGCGTGTAGTTTTCTGGCTTTTATCGCAAAGCCGACCATTGCTGCGGCGACCCAGTTGTGAAACTTTGCGGATATTATGCCTGTAGTTACGCCGCTTGCCTTGTCTTCCAGCAGTTCCTTTAACATTGTTCGGTAGTCAAGCTGGAATGTTCGGTCCTTTTCTGTAATCCTTACGTTATATGCGTCTTTTATGCCGGGCAGAATCGCTGATTCGAGGGTCATGGGCAGTTGGGCCTCAAACTGGTTTCTTTTGCCCAGACCGAGGATAGCCGCGACCGCGTCGAATAGCCTGCCCATGCTGGAAGTTTTTACCGTGTTAATGTTTTTTTGGTTCTGACTTTCGATTATCTCAACTTTGTCGCCGTCCGGCTCGATTGCTTCTATTATATCTGTGTGTTTTTGGGAAAGTGTGCTCAGCAGTCCCAATACCGGGCGAATCGCATCTTTTGAGGCTGCATCACCGCCGGGCAGCGGGAAGTATCGCATGTGTCCGAACCTGGTAAATTCGGCGAGCGAAGCGATGAGGCATTCGCATCCCCAGATCGCGCCGTCTGTGCCAAGACCGGTTCCGTCTGCGACTAATCCTATCACCTTTTCGCTGTAGTCATACTCGGCGAGTACCGAGGCGACGTGTGCCCAGTGGTGCTGAACCTGGATAGTTTCCGCCCCGCCGAGTGACTGTGCGTATTGGGTTGATATGTAGGACGGGTGGAGGTCGCTTACGAAAATCTCCGGGTTTATATCGAAGAGGGTCCGCAGGTGCTTTATTGATTCGACGTAGTGGCGGTAAACGCGTGAGTCCTCGAGGTCGCCAATGTGCTCGCTGAGGATAAACTGGTTTCCTTTGGCCAGGCAAAAGGTATTTTTCATGTCCGCACCGGCTGCAAATATCTGTTTTTTCATCGGTTTATCCCGCAGAACAGGACCGGGGGTAAATCCTCTTGAGCGTCTTATCAGTGCCTGTGCGCCGGCGACGATGTGGACTATCGAATCATCGGTCTGGCGGCGGATGTCGCGGTTGTGCATCAGAAAGGCGTCGGCAATGCCGTATAGTTTTTCCATAGCCTCGTCATTATCGCAAATAAGAGGTTCGTCGGAAAGGTTTGCACTGGTCATTACGAGTACGTCAACCCCATCTTCGGCGAACAGTAAATGATGCAAAGGAGTATAGCAAAGCATAAACCCGAGAGTGCTTAGCCCCTGAGCTACGGAGGGAGCTATTGCTGTATTTTTTCGTTTTTTGAGGAGCACTATCGGGCTTTGCGGGCTTGTCATCAGTGCCGATGCCGATTCTGTAACTTCGGCGTATTGGTTGATCTTCTCGATAGACGCTGCCATCAGGGCGAATGGTTTGTGATCCCTTTGTTTTCTTTGCCGCAGAGTTTGTACGGCTGCTTCGTTCTTTGCGTCGACTGCAAGGTGGAAACCGCCAAGGCCTTTGATTGCCAGGATTTTGCCCTGTTTTAGCATTTCGGCGGTTTTTGCGATTGCTTTGTCGGAGTTTGTTTCGATGCGTTTGCCATCCGGATCGGCCAACCATATCTTCGGGCCGCAATCCGGGCATGCTACCGGTTGGGCGTGGAACCTTCTGTCCTTGGGGTCGGTATACTGGTCGGAACATTTTTTGCACATCGTAAAGTCGGCCATCGTTGTGTTGCAGCGGTCGTAGGGGATCGTTTCTACTATGGTGTATCTTGGCCCGCAGTTTGTGCAGTTGATAAACGGGTAGCGGTAACGAAAATCGTTGGGATCATTCATTTCAGCGAGGCATTCGGGACAGGTAGCAGAGTCAGCGGTGACATGAGAGGTCTTTTCGCCGGGAGTCGGACTCTTACGGATCGTAAAGCCTCTTTCACCGGACACTTGGGATACTTGCCGCGACCGCATCGAGGAAATGATCATAAGCGGCGGCCAGTCGGGATTCTTTTTGCCATTTTCGAGAATTTTGATGAATTCACAAACTTGGTCGCCGGTGCCCTGAACTTCAATGACAACCCCACGGCTGTCGTTGAAGACCGAACCTGTAAGACCAAGCTGCCCCGCTAGCCTGTATATATACGGCCGACATCCGACGCCCTGAACCTGACCCTGTATTACTATTTTATTTCGAATTTTCATACGGGGCCGATTATAACGCAATTGCCGCTTTATACAAGAAAAGCATTAAGTTATTCATTATTGTTAAAGTAATTGCAATAATTCTGACTTATTAAGCGACTAAATTATAAATGCCAGCCCGATTGGATTT